>JAHWKS010000180.1 GCA_019347795.1 Planctomycetota bacterium
AAGTTTCCTCCTATTCCGCCATCACGACAGCCGCGTGCGCGGCTTCTACAACGTCTGCCGTCACCGGGGATCGCGGCTCTGCCAGTCGGGGGCGGGGACGCTGCCGCGGGCGATCTGTTGTCCCTATCACGGATGGACGTACGACCTCGAGGGGCGGCTGATCGAGGCGCCGCACATGGAGGGCGTCGCCGGCTTCGATCCCGCAGACTATGGACTCAAGCCGGTGGCGGCGGAGACGTGGGAAGCGTTCTTGTTCGTCAACCTGGCGAGCGATCCTGTCCCGCTGCACGAGACGTTCGCGCCGCTCGCGGACCGGCTGCGCGATTGGCGGCTGGGGGAGTTGATCTCCGTCCGGCAGGTCGTCTATGACGTGCGGGCCAACTGGAAGCTGATCTTCCAGAACTACAATGAGTGCTATCACTGTCCGCGGGTGCATCCGCGGCTGAACGCTCTGACGCCGTTCACGTCGGCACGCAACAGTCTGATGAGCGGGCCGATTCTCGGCGGGCCGATGATGCTGGCGGAGGGGATCGAGACGATGTCTACGGGCGGCCGGATGTGCGGCCCGCCGCTGCCGGGGTTGGGGGACGCCGACCGGCGGAGCGTTTATTATTACAGCGTGTTCCCGACAATGTTCCTCAGCCCGCACCCCGACTACGTGCTGGTCCACCGGATCGAGCGGCGAGGCGTCTCGGATACGCGGGTCGTGTGCGACTTCCTGTTTCACCCGAGCGCGGCGGAGCAGCCCGGTTTCGACCCCGAGCCGGCGGTCGCCTTCTGGGATGAGGTGAACCGCCAGGACTGGCGCGTCTGCGAGCTATCGCAGCAAGGCGTCGCCTCCCGATCCTACGAGCCGGCGCCGTACTCCAATCTGGAGAGCATGGTCGCCGCGTTCGACCAATGTTACCTGGAGCGCCTGGCCACCGGGAACAATCGCGGTTGACTCCTCCGCCCTCCACCGGGTTCACCACCAGGCCTGCATCTGGTTGACGATCTGTCTCGCCATGTCGCGGACCGCTTCCTGCTGGGCGGTGGAGACAGACTGGCCCGCCTCGGGGACGAAGGCGGCGGTTTCGGAGATTTGGGCCGCCAGCGGGGCGACCGGCACGACGGCGCCGTCGGCCACCGCGTTGCCCGCGGCGTCGGTCCAGAGGATCTCGACCTGCAGGCCGTACTCGAGCTCGCGCGGCTCATCGAACATGTTCTCGCCGAGCACGCTCTTGCCTTCGCTGACGATGCGGCCTTGGAGGACCGTGTCGGCCGCCTCGGGACCGACCACCTTGTACGGCGTGCGGCGTTCGATCTCTTTGACCACGGCCTCGGTCAGCAGCTCCGCCAGCCCGCGGCGGAAGCTGTCGGACTCGAAGATCGGCACGTGCACCGTCTGCACGTGCGCTGGATAGAGCCCGTGTGGTCCGACCTGGTAACCCGCGCATCCCGCCGTGGCGAGGAGGAGTGCGGCGAGAAGCAGGCGGGGGAGCATGGAGGGGGACGAGTCGAAGAGTCGAAGAGTCGAAAGTCGAAGAGTCGAAGAGTCGAAGAGTCGCCTCAGCGTTGCACTTCCTGTTGGGCCTTTTCCTCTTTTGTTGGGATGGCCAAACGGTCTTTGCCGGCGTCGAAAGCGTCGGCGAGCCACTGGAAGTGCTGCGGCGGGTCGGCCGGCTTATCGCTCAGGGCCGCCAGCCGCTGCCGGGCCTCGGCGGCGATCGGCGTGCCGGCGAATTCCTTCACAATCAGGTCGTAGTAGTAGCGGGCGCTGCCGTACTCCCAGCGACGCTCGAAGTACTCGGCCATCCGCCAATGCCGCTCCGCCTTGAGCTTGCGAACCTGGCCGGCGGCCTGGTCCACTTCCTCGCGGTTCTGGGCGTACTCCTGCGGGAACTGCCGGCGGATTTGATCGACCAGCTTGTCCGCCTCCTCCAGCGGCGTGACGCTGTAGTCCTCGCCCTGATACGTAAGGAGCTTCGCCTGCACCCCCAGGAAGTGCGCGTTGAACTGATGCTCGCTGCTGGGATAGGTGCGGCGGAGGTCGCTGTAGAACATATCCGCCTTGAGGTAATCGCCCGCGAGGAAATAGGCATTGGCCGCGGCCATGGTGGCATCGTCGGCCAATTTGCCGGTCGGGTCGTCCAGGCGAATGCGGTCGTACAGCCGCAGGGCGTGCCCCTTCGTGTCCCGCCAGGGACGTTTGTTGTCGAGGACGTTCAGCTCGTAAAACGACTCGGGATTGGCCCGCTCCCATTCCAGCCAGTATTGAGCCAGTGTAAAGCGGCGCACATCGATGGCGTCCAGGTAGCGGGAGTTCTTGTACTGGCTGACGAGCTTCTCGAAGGCCTCGTTCGCCTCGACGTAATGATCGGCGAAGTAGAAGCATTCGCCCATGCGGAACATCGCATCGTGCTCCAGCGTCGAGCCGGGCCAGCGCTTCGCGGCCTCCTCGAAGAGGGGCGCCGCCTCCAACAACAGCCGCTGTCGCTCCTCCCCCTGCGCCTGCAGGGCCTGCTCGTAGAGCCGATCGCCGCGCTCGAACAACTCCTGGGCCGCGTCGGGATCGCGCCCCTTGCCCGAGATTTTCTTGACCTTCTCGGCCACGGCTGACGGCTTCAGGTCTCCCAGTTGAAAGCCGGCGTCCTCATCGCCGAACCGCTCCTGAGTTCGCTGCTCCTGCTCGTACGAAGCCTGCCGCACGTCGGAACGATATTCCTCAGCCGGACCGTTGATCTCCCGCCGGGCCGCGTCGTAGGAGACGTCCGCAGGCCGCGGTCCTCCAGCCAGCGAGCAGCCGGCGCACAGCGTCGCCAGGCATGCCAGGGACAGACATCTCTTTGCGACTGCATGGCTCAATTGCATCAGGGACATCCTTGCCCGGAGCGCGGAGGTTCTTTGGCCAGCGATCCCAGAAAGTCGTGCAGCTTCGGCTTCTTGCCCAGGAGGTTGGCCAGGTAGTGGTTCAATGCGCCGCGCAGCTCGCCCCACGTCTTCGCTCCCGGCGGGCTGCCCCGCCACGCGTCACTCGTTGCATCGGCATATCGCCGCAAGGTCTTGACGACCTCGCCGCTGACGCTGACCACCTGCCGCTTCCCCGGCCGGCATTCCGGGCACAGCACGCCCCCTTCCAACATTCCAAAGGCGACCCGCTCTTCCGGCGCCACCGGAATGCCGCATCCTACGCACTCCGCCAGCGAGGGCGCGTGCCCCAGCACCCGCAAGGCGGTCATCTCCATCCGCAGCGTGATCGCCGCCACGTTCCCCTCGCCATCCAGGTCCGCGAGCGCCGCGACCGCGGCGTCGTACAGCTCCGGATGGGGATCGCCCGTGTGCGTCAGCTCGTCCAGCAACTCGGCCACGTAGTATCCCGCGTACAGACGCGTCAAATCGCGGGCGCCCGCGCGAAAACGTCGGTGCAGCTTGGCCTCGGTCAACAGGTCGAGAGCATCGGACGATTTGTGGAGGAACACTACGCGACAGAGCGAAAGCAAGTCAAGAGCGCCCTCGAACGCGCTCTTAGGCCGCCGCGCGCCTTTCGCCAAAGCGCCGATCTTGCCGAACTCCCGAGTAAAGAGGGTGACGACGAGGCTGGTTTCGCTGAAATCGACGGTGCGAAGCACAAGGGCGAGAGACTTTTCGGCGGCCATAGTGGGGAACGAATTCGGAATGCGGAATGCGGAGTGCGGAATGCGAAATGAAAGCTCTACTTCGCAATTTTACTGCCTTTGGGAGGAATCTGTTTGTCTGTCGCTTCAGTTGATGTGGCGCTGTCGCACCGCCCCGCAGGGGCGCAGGCGTGTTGCCACGGGCGTAAGCCCGTGGATGCGGAGCGCATTCCTTCCCATCTTCAAGCCCCGAAGGGGCGGCAGAAGGGGTGGTTGCGTCGTTCTGTCGCCCCTTCGGGGCTGCCCCTCTGGATTAGTATTGCCCGTTCCAGGGGCTGACGCCCCTGGCTAAACGCCTGCGCCCCTCCGGGGCGAAGGAAAGCCGCAACGTACACGTTTGCGATTCTGGTCCGTCCATTCATGTTTGCCGCGCTAGGCTGGCCGTGGTTCAATACGTTGCATGGCCGTAGATTCACACGCTGACGCCGCAACGCCCCGCTTCCGTTTTCGCACGATCCACGTGATGTACGTGATGGCGTTGATCGGCGCGTCGCTGGCGACGTGCGGCGTGGGAGGGTTGGTGCTTGCCGCAATCGTCTCGTACGGATGGTTCGCCACATTCTGGGACAAGCGGCAGCCTGCCGCGGAAAGCGAGCCGCGACCATCTCGCACACCCCCGTCGCTGGTCGTGGAGATACTGGGGGTCGTGGCGATCATCAGCATCTTGATCGGACTATTTTTTCCGGCGATTTCGACTCCGCGACCGGTGGCGCGTTCAACGATTTGCAGCACTCATCTCGCGCAGATTGCACGGGCGTTGCACAACTATCACTTCATGTATGGGTCTTTTCCGCCTGCGTATGTCGCTGACGATAGGGATAAGCCGATGCACAGTTGGCGGGTCTTGATCCTGCCGTTTCTTGGCCAGCAGCAACTGTACGACGCACACCGTTTCGATGAGCCATGGGATGGGCCGAACAACAGCAAGCTTCTCACGTTTGTGCCGTGGGGGTACACATGCGGGGCTCCACAGGCGGGCAGCAAAACCTCTTATTTCGCCGTGGTCGGTCCAGACGCCGCTTGGTCGGGCGCGGCTGCGCAATCACTCGATGACTTCGATGGCGGGAGCGACGCCGCAATTCTCGTGCTGGAAGGTCCGGCGGACCAAATCGAATGGAGCGAGCCGCGCGATCTGACGTGGGATGAGACGATCGAACTGCTCACGGCCACGCCCAACGACGAGGGATTGCACACCGATGATGAAGGATTCTTCTTTACGAGGAGCTACGGTCGCAACGCCGCGATGGCCGACGGATCGGTCCGCCGCCTGCCGCCGAATCTCTCGCGCGCAGCGGCTGCGTCGCTCCTTCATGTCGCGTCCGAAGATGCTGCAGATGAATTGGACTCCGGAAACCACGATGCCTTCCGGAGGCGGATTAACTGGGCTAACGTGTTCCGGCTCATCGTGCTGGTGATAATCGTCGCACTACCAGTCCCATGGGCGATGCGACGACGACCTTTGCCGAAGCATCGAGATCCCTCCGCTCCTTCTTAGCGATAGTCTGTGTGATGGCAACCGATCCGCTGGCGTGGTTGGACGATGAACTGGCGGGGCTGGAGGCGCTCGGGTTGCGGCGACGGCTGGCGACGCGGGCCGGGCCGCAGACGGCGGCGGAGATTGTGCTCGACGGGCGGCGGCTGGTGAACTTCAGCTCGAATGATTACCTGGGGCTGGCGGCTTCGTCGTTGTCCAAGGCGGTGCAGGAGGCGGTGGACCAGGTCGGCTGGGGGAGCGGCGCCAGTCCGCTGGTGACCGGCCGCGGCGAACTGCACGCGCGGCTGGAGGAGGAGCTGGCTGCGTTCGAGAAGACGGAGGCGGCGCTGCTGTTTTCCAGCGGGTATGCGGCGAATGTGGGCGCCATCGCGTCGCTGGCGGGGAAGGGGGATGTCGTCTTCAGCGACGCCAAGAATCACGCCAGCATCATCGACGGGTGCCGTGTCTCGGGCGCCAGGATCGTGGTTTACCCGCATCGCGATGCGTCGGCGCTGGAGTCGCTTCTAAAGCAGTCGCGCGAGTTTCGCCGGCGGCTGATCGTCACCGATGCTCTCTTCAGCATGGACGGCGACCTCGCGCCGCTGGCCGAACTTGCGGAGCTGGCCCGATCGCACGAGGCGATGCTGATGGTCGATGAGGCGCACGCCACCGGCGTGTTCGGGGCCGCCGGCCGCGGCGTGTGCGAGCATCTGGACGTCGAGGACGGCGTCCACATCCGCGTCGGCACCTTGAGCAAGGCCCTGGGATCGCTGGGCGGGTTTGTCGCGGGACGGCGCTCGCTCATCGCGTGGCTGGCCAATCGCGCCCGCAGTTACGTCTTCTCAACCGCTCCGCCGGAGGCGATGGCCGCCGCGGGACTTGAGGCGCTGCGGATCGTCCGCGAGGAGCCGCACCGCCGCATCGAGCTGCTCCAGCGCGCGGCGTCGCTTCGCGATCGTCTGCAGCGCGACGGCTGGAACGTCGGCGAGAGCCAAAGCCAGATCATCCCATTGACCATCGGCGACCCGCAGCCGACGATGCAGCTCTCCGCCGCCCTCCGCGAGCGAGGGTTCCTGGCGCCGGGCATCCGGCCGCCGTCGGTGCCCGAGGGGGAGTCGCTCCTTCGTCTCAGCCTCAGCTACGCGCACTCGCCGGAGCAACTGGAGCAACTCGCTGACGCGGCGCGCAACTTGCGGCGCGTCATTTAGAGAGCGCCCACGGATGGCAAGGCCGACCCATGGATGACGATAATCGGCTTTTCGCTTCTGTGTGTTCCTTGCCGAGGAGGAAAGAGTCCATGACTGCTGATCCTGTTTCGTTGTCCGAGTCGGACCTCCGGCTGCAGACGTCGGTCTTCGCCGAGGACAAGCCGATCCCCAAGCGATACACCGGCGACGGCGAAGACGTCTCGCCGCCGCTGAACTGGATTCAGGCGCCGGCCGGGACCAAAGAGTTCGCGCTGATCTGCGACGACCCCGACGCCCCGCGGGATGAGCCGTGGGTCCACTGGGTGCTCTACAAGATTCCCGGCGATGTGAAGGAGTTGCCCGAGGGGATTCCGCGTCAGCCCGCGCTGGACAACCCGCCGGGCGCCCGGCAAGGCCCGAACTCCTTTCCCAACGACAACGTCGGCTATCGCGGCCCGATGCCGCCTCCCGGCCACGGCCGGCATCGCTATTACTTCAACCTGTACGCCCTCGATGCCGAGATCGATCTTTCCCCCGAGGAGGCCACCAAAGAAAAGCTGCTGGCGGCGATGCGGCCGCACATTCTTGCGGAGACGCACCTGATGGGAACGTATGAGCGGACCTGAGGCCGCTCAAAAGCCGCCCACTGGCACGGTGCCCCCCCCAACAGGTTGCATGCCGCAGAATCGCAAGAACGGAATGTATACGCACGTACACTATTTGGGGAGGGAGTTTGCGCCGTGCGCAAAATGGGTGCAGGAAGCCTCGAAGTCGCCTTAATCGGCCTGCTAGGGGCCTTTCTGAGGGTGTTTCCGACCGGGGGGAAACCTGCTGGGCTTACTGCCCCGGCTTCCGCCGCGAGAGGCCCGCGCGGTCCAGCAGCGGGCGGGCCATCACGTCGGTCATGCCGGTCTCTTCCGGCGGCGGGGGACCTTCCGCCCCATTGTTCTCGGGGGAATATTGCAACTCGTACTTGTGCTTGGCGAAGGAGACCTCGTCTCCCGGATCGAGCCGCTTCTTGTTGACTACGCGCACGCCGTTCACCTTGGTGCCGTTGCGGCTTTGCATGTCGCGCACGTACCAGTAGCCCTTCTCGCAGCTCAGCTCGCAATGATGGGCCGAGACGTTGGCGAAGCGGAGCACCACGTCGCAGCTTTCGCGACGCCCGACCAGGAGCTTCGTCTTCAAGAGCGGCACGTTGTCGCCGCCACCCCGAGGAATCAGTTCGCCGTACATAGCGCTTGTTCCGGATTGATGAGAAGATAGCGTCGCCTTGCGGGGGCCCCGCGGGCGGTCTAAGATTCCCGATAATGCGGGTAGAAACGATTAAGAACTCACTCTATCGCCGGATGCAAGCAGCGTCAACTCACGCGAGTCGGGCGGGGGACCAGCAACGCGACGTCCTCTGGCGGGACGCCGGGCTTCGCTACTACGCCTACAACTTCTATCTGCGCCGACGGTTCGGGCATCGCGTGCAGAAGGTGAGCATCGACGCCGGCTTCACCTGCCCCAACGTGGATGGGACCGTCGCCGTCGGCGGCTGCACGTTCTGCGACAATCGCAGCTTCAGTCCCAGCCGGCGGACGCCGCGGCGGTCGATTCCGGAGCAGATCGACGACGGCATCCGCCGCCTCAAGCGGCGATACGACTGCGATCACTTCCTCGCCTACTTCCAGCCCGCCACCAACACCTACGCGCCGGTCGAGCGGCTGCGGCCGCTGTACGAAGAAGCTCTCGCGCATCCGAAGGTGGTCGGGCTGGCGATCGGCACACGGCCGGACTGCGTCCCGGACGACGTGCTCGATCTGCTGGAGGAACTCGGCCGGCGGACGTACCTTTCGGTCGAGTACGGCATGCAGACGATGCACGACCGCTCGCTCGATTGGATGAACCGCGGCCATCACCACGACGCCTTCCTCGACGCGATGGAGCGCAGCCGCGGGCGGGGCTTCGAAATCTGCGCCCACGTGATCATCGGCCTGCCGGGCGAATCGCGCGACGACATGCTGGCCAC
>JAHWKS010000181.1 GCA_019347795.1 Planctomycetota bacterium
GAACGGACCACGGATGGCAACGCCGGCCCACGGATGGTTTCCTGGACGCGCCGTTTCGCGAATCATCATCCGTGGGCCGGCATTGCCATCCGTGGTCTTTTTCCGGCCGCCATGCCGTCACCCCCTTTGTTTGTTATCAACGCGAATGAGCATGGCGTCTTTGCGGCTTCTCTTGCCGGATGGCGTGCGAAACAGGCAGACCGAAAGGGGTCGGGAGTCTTTTTCGGCCCAAGAGTCTGGCGATAGGCTTGCGCCCGTGGCCGAAAAAGACTCCCGACCCCGGCGAGCGCGCGGCGACGAGCGGTGGGAGCTGACGGAGATCGGTCGGCATTTCGCGCGGCTGCCGGTCGATCCGCGGATCGGGCGGACGATTCTGGCCGGCGCCGAGGAAGGCTCGCTGCACGAGGTGCTGATCATCGCCGCGGCGCTGGAGCTGCGCGATCCGCGCGAGCGTCCCGCCGACCGGCAGCAGGCGGCGGATGAGAAGCACGCGCAGTTCGCCGACGAGCAGTCGGACTTCCTGAGCTATCTGAAGCTGTGGGACTTCTATCATCACCTCAAAGAGACGCATTCCCGCAATCAGCTTCACCGGACGTGCCGCGAGAATCTCCTATCGCACAACCGGCTGCGGGAGTGGGCGGACATTCACCGGCAGCTTCAGCAGATGACCCGCGAGAGCGGCCTGAAGCCGGGACCGCGGCGCGACGAGTACAATGCGTCGTTGACCGGGCGTTTCTTTTGGCCGCCGGCCGCTTTAGAATGACCACAGCGCGGCGATCTGGGTCGCCGGCGCGGTTTCCTCACCACGATCAGGCAGGCCATGAGCGAAGAATTCTTGGGCGATCGACGGCGGGCGTTGGAGGAGTCGTTTTTCGCAAAGCAGAATCAACAACTGCTGGACGAGCTGCGCAAGGAGGTGAAGGCGGAGGAAAGCCGTAAGATGCTCTGCTCCGCCTCGGGCATCCAGGACGAAGCCGTGCTCGACCGGCTGGCCGGGGCCGGCATCGACGCCCAGACGTTCGCCGCCCTCACGCTGGCGCCGCTGGTGGAAGTCGCCTGGGCGGAAGGGGGCGTGGCGGAGAAAGAACGGGCGGCGGTGCTCCGCGCCGCCGAGGAAAGCGGCGTCGCCCAGGACAGCCCCGCGCACCGCCTGCTGGAAAACTGGCTCAGCGAGAAGCCCGGCCCGCAGTTGCTCGCGACGTGGAAGGAGTACGTTGCGGCGCTTCAGAAGTCGGTCGATCCGCAGACGTTTCAATCTCTCCGCGATACGATCCTCGACCGCGCCGAATCGGTGGCGCAGGCCGCCGGCGGGTTCTTGGGCGTTGCCAGCGTGTCGTCGAAAGAGAAGGCGGTGCTGGCCGAGCTGCACCGCGCATTCGCAAGTTGAGCAAGTGGTGCTCCGCCGGCGAATCGACCATGAAATTTGTTACGCAGGGCTGGGCACGACATTTGCATCGCCATCTGTCGCTTAAGGCTTCGCGAAGCCCGCGCGGCTTTCCTTCCTTCAGAACAAAGGATACCGGCGATGGACAAGTGGATTTCAGGCGCCATTGTAATGGCAGTGCTCGGCCTCTTCCCTCTGAGCGGCTGCGACAATGCCGGCGACGAGCAGGTGGGCGGCCCGGGCGCCGACGTGCGCACCGACGACGACACGGAGCCGCAAAAGGAGGAGGCGACGTTTACCGTCTCGTTGGAGGAGGAGGAAATCGAGGCCCCGCTCGGCGAGAAGAAGGAGCTGACTATCTCGATCGACCGCGGAGAGGAGTTCGAGCAGACCGTGACTGCGGAAATCAAGGCGCCGGAGGGTTTAACGGTCACCCCGAAGACCGTCCAGTACCAAGCCGGGCAGGAGGAGGCCAAGGTGTTCCTGGAAGCCGGTCCCGGGGCGGAGGTTGGCCGCGAATTGGCCGTGGAGATCACATTCAAGCCAGAAACCGGGCAGTCCATCACCAAGCAACTTCTAGTGACGCTAGTGGAAGGCGAGAAGCAAGACGAGGCGCCGGCCGAGGGGGACAAGACGGTTGAGGAGGGGGAAGCTCCCGCCGAGAATCCGTAGTGATTGCCCCGTCAGGGGATCGACTCGTAAAACCGCAAGAGCCGCGCTTCGAGCATGGTGAAGTCGTCGCCGAAGTGCGCCGTGAAGTCCCGCGACCGCTCCGCCGCGAGATAGGCGGAGAGCGCCCGCCCGGGCCGCGGTCGTCGCAAGATACCGCCCGTATTGGCGCGGCTGCTGTTCGGAAAGATAAAACGTCAGCGCCCGGGCGTGGGCGTTAGCGGCGTCGGGCTGCAGGTTGAAGGGCCGGTACTTACGCGATCAACTCTGCGATAACTGTCAGATGCATCGCTCGGCTAGTTGGCCTTGCAATTGCGTTCGTCGATTAAGATCAACAATGGCTTCGCTGTAATTCGATCGGGATGGCTCATGTTCGTGTTGCTTTTTGGATTCCGCGTGATCGGCGCGAGTCGCTTCCCGATTCGCTGAATTCACAAGGCTATTCTGTTAAAGCTGTAGATCCGTGCCCTCGTGTTGTCCAAGAGGCGTCCGTCGAACAACGCTACGTCTGCGGCCGCCGTAATAATGCAGCCGTGGCGACTGTTCGGGACAGCGATACGCTGCCGGATCGTTCGTGCGTGACACTCAGCAGGCCGTTCTGGCTCCTGCTTCGACACGGCAGAATCACGTTTGGCGACTCATTCCTGTTCGAGTTAGCGGATGCTATTTGTGGTGAACACGCACATAACGATTGAATTCTGAGGCGCCGGCCCAGGAGGAGAAGACGGTCGAGGAAGAAGCTCCCGCCGAGAATTCCAGTCAATCATCCGTCAGGGGATCGACTCGTAAAACCGCAAGAGCCGCGCTTCGAGCATGGTGAAGTCGTCGCCGAAGTGCGCCGTAAAGTCCCGCGACCGCTCCGCCGCGAAATAGGCGGAGAGCGCCGGCCGGGCCGCGGTCGTCGCGAGGTACCGCCCGTATTGGCGAGGCTGCTGCTCGGAGAGATAAAACGTCAGCGCCCAGGCGTGGGCGTAGGCGGCGTCGGGCTGCAGGTTGAAGAGCCGGTCCGAGGCCACCAACTCCGCGAGCACCTCTCCGGTGCGGCGCTGGCCTGCATAGCGGCGGAAGGCGGCGAGCCGGCCGCGGTTGAGGCGGCTTTCGATCGTCGTGTGCCGGCGGGAATCGTAGACGCCGGGGGCCTCGAACATCGTGGCGAGTCCCTCCACCGCCCACGTCGGCGGCGCCGCGAAACGGTTGTGAACGCCGGTATTGAAGGCGGTCTGGTGCGTCGCCTCGTGAATGATCGTCGCCAGGTTCTCGCTCGCCGCGCCACCGCTCGCCTCGGCCGTCAGGTCGTAAAGCAGGATGCGATTGCTGATCCTTGAGTAGTAGCCGAGAACGCCTCCCGGCAAACTCAGCCCTTGCCGGGCGGCGTAGGCCGTGAAGTCGTTGCGGGTGGGGAAGACCACGGCCATCAACGGGAATCTCGGCGCCGAAATCGCCAGTCCCCGCACGGCGAAGTACTGGACGAACGAGCGATAGAGGGCGTCGAAGCGATCCGCCCATTGGCTCCGCTGTCCGGCGGGATGGACGACAAGGTAATGGCCGGCGCCGGAGACTTCGTACTCGGCGCCGAACTCGCCGATCAACATCGCCCGCACCTCGCCGTGGGTGAGGGGGTGGAAGGAGTCGGTCAGCTTGCGATAGTCTTCCGCCTCGTGCGGTGCAAACGTCCGCCAGCTTCCATCGCGGCCGAGAAAATCGACCGACTTGCTCGTCCACGCCAACGGCGTCCCTTGAAGGCGCTCGCCGTGGACGGAAAGCTCCATTGTCCACTCGCCGCTGACTGCGATTGAAGAGCAAAGGAGCAGCAAAAGCGCGAACGGCGAAGCGTGAAGCAAGCGCTGCATGGGCGATCTCCCGGCGACCTGCAACCTCGGAGCGCGCCGCGGCGCCCCAGAAAAGTTTAGGTCATGCCGGGCGATCTACCGCTGGCTCAGCCGCTGCCGGGCGACTTCGAGGCCCGCGTTCAGAATGGCGTCCTCGTCGGCCGCGACGTTCTCGCCCGTTTCGGCGACCGGCTTGGCGGTGATCTGCACGGTCACGTCGGGCGCGACGCCGGCATTGGCGATCGCCTGCCCGCTGGGAGAATAGAACTTGGCGGTGGTCAGGCGGAGTCCCGCCTTGCTGGTGTTGAGCGGGAAGATGCCCTGCACCGAGCCCTTGCCGTAGCTTCGCTCGCCCACCACCACGCCGCGGCGGCTGTCGCGAATCGCGCCGGCGAAAATCTCGCTCGCAGAGGCGGAGTCCTGGTCGATCAGCACCACCAGCGGCACCCGCCAGGTGTTATAGCGGTTGGCGAAGCGGTCCGAGTCCTCCCGGGAGTTCCGGCCGCGGGTGGAGACGATCTTGCCCTCGGTGATGAACTTGTCGGCCACCTCGACCGAGGAGTCGAGCAAGCCGCCCGGATTGCCGCGGACGTCGATGATCAGGCTCTTCATCCCCTCGCGATACAGCTTCCAGAGCGCCTCGTTCAAGTCGCGGCTCGTGGTCTTCTGGAACGCCGGGAGGCGAAGATACGCCACGCCGTACTCGGGATCAATAATTCGGGCGCCTTCGATGCTCGGAAGCTCAACCCGCTGCCGCGTGAGCAGGAGCCGGCGGGTCTGCCCACTCTCCTCCGCAACGTCAAGTTGCACGGTGCTTCCTTCGGGGCCTTTCAGCATGTCGGCCGCTTTCTCCGACGTGAGCGCCGCCACCGTCTGCCCATCGACGCCGAGAATGCGGTCGCCGGTGCGCAGTCCGCCTTTCTCGGCGGGGCTGCCGGCGATCACGTTCACCACGTCGAGGGAATCTTCCTCGGTCTTCAGCTCGATCCCCAGGCCGACAAAGTTGCCTTCGATCTGCGAGAAGATGTCATCAAGCTGCGTCGAGGTGAGGAACGTCGAGTAGCGGTCCAGACCGTTGCCCGCCCCGCAGATGAACTCCATCACGAACACCTGCGGCGGCACGCCGAGCCGTTGCGCCGCAAAGCGGGCGCCCCAGGCAGTCAGGTTACGGGCTTCGGTGCGGTTGAGCGCCCGGTACTGCGCGAGGGCCGGACGGAAGTCGCGGAGGAAGGCCTCGCGCTGCTCGGGCGAGAGGTTCGCCAGCCGCACGTCGCCGAACGCCGGCTCGGTTACGGACGCCTCGACCTGCGTGGCGCCGCGATCGACCAACTCTCGCCAGTCGGGCTGGTGTACGTAGTTGGTTTCGATCTTTTGCAGCACCTCAGCGTACAGGTCGAGGGCTTGCTGCTCCGTCATCCGCGTTACGGAAGTGACGAAGTCCGCATCCGAGTACCGCCGCGCCACGTCCAGGTGCATGCGGGCGATGGTGACCCGCTGCTGAAGCGCCGCAAGCTCGGGATGCTCGCGAAGGGCGTCTTCGTAGACCGACAGGGCCTCGCCCCACTTCCGCTCCGATTCCAACACCTGCCCGCGAGCCAGCACCTCCTGAACTTCCGACGCGACGGCGACGGGCGTTTCCAGCGCGGAGGCGGGGATGTGGACCTGCTGCGCGGAGGTCCAAGCGGCGGAGAAAAGAGAAGCGGCGAGAGCCGCGCTCAGCGAAAGTGCGCGGAGGTAGGCGCGGATTGCCATATGCGGATCCATCACAAGGGCGAGGGAGACAGCGAGGCAGGCTCCCGCGGGGGAGCGCCGGCCTACGCTCGAATATAGGCCACGCTTTGCCCTTGGTCAAAAAACCCGGCGGGAAAATTTGCTCCCCGAATCGGTCCCCTCCGCACAGCCCCACCCCGAAGTTCGTGATGTGCGGTTTGACCTGCCCGCAGGCGAGTCGGGAGCGTTCCACTGGGTGCGCTTCCTGGCGCGACGACGCATCCTGCGCCGGTCCTCCGTGTGGGCGTCGCAAGAATCATAGAGACGGCGGCGGCGCGGTCAAGCGTCGCCCAGAAAAATTTTTTCGCCGGCGAGCGACGGCTTTCGCAATGAGCTGGAATCGAGGAAAACCTTGCCGGTTATGCCAGTGATCGAGGCGCCGTCCCTTCACACGCCTTCCGAGGCGGCGAAGTGGACCTTCTCGAACCGCTCCAGCCTCGCCGCGTCGTAGACGTCGATCACGTCCCCCAGCGGGACCTGCGGGTCGGGATCGAGGATCACCGGGGCGTCGGTCTTGACGCTTGCGATTCGGGAAAGGTAGTCCCGCACCTCCCCCAGGCTCGCGACCGGCGCATCGTTCACGCTCCAGGCGGGGCCGTCGCCGGTCCAAAGGATGCGGATCACGATCTCGTCGAAGTCCAACTCCGGAGGCGGATCGTCGGACCGCGCCTCGTCGCTCGTTCCCGCCAGGGCCGTGACCTGGCTGGGCAGCACGTATTCGACGATCCGAAAGCTTGCCGTCCAAAGAAAGAACACCAAGAGCAGGAACACGACGTCGATCATCGGCGTCATGGCAATGGCGATGTCGCCGCGGCGGCGGTCATGGACGGACGGCGTGCGCATCAGCGGACATCCTCCTCGCGATAGACGGAGAACGTCACGTTCCACACCCCCGCCCGGGCCGCGGAGAGAAGGATCGGCTCGACGCGCTGATAGGCCGCCGAGCGATCGCTGCGGATGCGCACTTCCAGGTCGCTCCCCGCGGCGGACCGCTGCTCACTGAGGCGGCGCTGGAGGTCTTCCGGCGCCACCGGCTTGCCCGCTAAGAGCAGCCGGCCGTCGGCGAGCACATTGATCGTTACTCGCTGAGCGTCATCCTCCGGCGCCGCCTCGCCGCTGTCGGCCGTGGGAAGAGGCAGCTCTAGATGAACCTCCTGCTTCGCCAGGTGGCTGGAGACGAGGAAGAAGATGATGAGCAGGAACACCACGTCAATCATCGGCGTCATGTTGAAGCCGACCTCCCCGGGACGCGCATACCGCGGGACGCGCATCAGGCGCCTCCTTTGAGCGGCGGAGGGGTCGGCGCCGCCGGGGCGCCGTCGCGCCACTTGGTGCGGCGGCGCTTGATCGGCGTAAAGGAGTGCTGCGCCATGTACGCGGCTTCGGCCACGAGTTGATCGACGCGATTGCGGAACACGGCGAAGGCCCCCAGCGACGGAATCGCAATCACCAGGCCGCCCACCGTCGTCACCAGCGCCTCATAAATGCCTCGCGCCAAGTCTCCGGCGCCCGCCGCGCCGCCGGTGGCGGCCACGGTCTGGAAGGCGCCGACCATGCCGGTCACCGTGCCCAACAGGCCGATCATCGGCGAGATGTTGCCGATCACCGAGAGATACTCGATGCGGCGGAAGAGCCGGGCCGACTGCTCGGCGGTCGCGTCTTCAAGGGCCTTCTCCACCGCCGGCCAGCCCCCCTCGAGTTCCGCCAATCCGTGCAGCAGCACGAAGGAGAGGAAGCTCGGCGCGTTGCGGCACTGCTGCTCCGCCTCCGCCACGCGGCCTTCGCTCAACAGCCGCCGCACATGGTCGGCCACGTCGGGCGGCATCAGCTCCTTGTGGCGGAGCGTCATCACGTGCTCGAAGACCAGGTACGCGGCCGTGAGCGAGAGGGCGAACAAGACCCACATCAGCGTGTCGCCGACGACGCCGCCCGCGAAGATGATGTCGAAGAACCCGCGCCGCGCCTGCTCGGCCCCTTCGCCTTCGGTCTGAGCGAACGCGACGGAGACGCCGATTGCGGCGATAAAGATCGCGACGGCGGGAGAATAGCGTGCTGCGTGCTTCAATCGTGTCTCCTGCTCCAGGCCGCTTTGCGGCGGTCAGTTCTTCAATCGCTCGATCGCCTGCTTCGCAAGATCGGTCAACCGGCTCTCGGGGTAGTCGCCGGCCAACTCGCGATAGAGCGAGACGGCTTCTTCAGTTCTTTCCAGTCGCTCCAACTCGCGGGCGGCGGATAACAACGACTCAGCCGCCAGATTGCGATGCTGCGGATAGAGCACCGGGACGCGAAGCAGCGTGAGCGCCGCCGTGGGCGAGTCGTCCAGTCGCGCCTGCGCCTGGCCGACCAAAAAGTGAGGTCCGGCTCGCAGCGTTTCGGGGATCCGCTCGACAACTTGGCGCCAGCGTTCGACTTCGGCGGCCGTGGCGGTCGCGTGCTGAGTCCGCCAGCGCTGGGCCTCGGCCAGGCGTGCGATGCGGGAATCCTCGTGCATCGCCAGCTCGCGGAGCTTCTCGGCGGCCGGCGCTTGTTGATCGGTCGAGAGAAGCCAGCTTGCGGCGATGAGGGCCGCAACGTCGTTATCGCTCGCGAGCCACGCTGGCAGCCGGCTCTCGAAGGCGGCGCCGGGTTGTGCCGCGGTCCAAGTCAGCGGGATCGCATCGAAGTATTGCGTTGCCG
>JAHWKS010000182.1 GCA_019347795.1 Planctomycetota bacterium
GCGCTGGTGTTCCTGCTGCTGAACTTCTTCTCCGGGCTGATCTACGGGACGCGCGAGGCCGGCGAGCACATCGTAGACGAGGAGCACGGGCCGGTCCTGGCCTATGCCGTGCCAATCGAGGACGTCGAGGGCGCCGGCGCGACCGAGGAGGAACAGATCGACCTGCACGCCGTCTTCGCCGCCGCCGATCCCGCCGCGGGCGAGGGCGCATTCCGGGCCTGCGGCGCCTGCCATGCGCTCGAGCCGGGGGTGAACAAGGTCGGGCCGTCGCTCAACGACGTTGTCGGGCGCGACATCGGCCGCCGCGATCGAGTCCGGCTGATCGAACTGCTGGAGCACAACTCCATCGCTGGCGCGGCAAACGCGGAGTCGCTTGTTGTGCGCGATCAGCAGCCTTTGTCCATCCGCGGTGAAAGCGAGTCCGCCGCGCGGGACGTTCTCATCGTCGTCGCCCGAGTGCGGCGAATCGATGACAAGCTGCATTTCGCCGCCTTCGCTGCGCCAAACCAAAACGCGCCCTTCCTCGTCGAGCGCGGCGAATTGGCCGCCGGCAGGACTGACCGCCAACCGCACGAGCGGCGCCTTCGCGCCCGGCAGGCGTCGCAGCTCTTTCCCCTCAACGTCGCAAAGTTTCACGAACATATCGTCGCCCGCCGTCGCCAGTTGGACGCCGTCGGCGAGGAAGGCCGCGTCGTTCGTCTTGCCCTCGTCGGCGAGGATCGCCCGCACCAGCGACATCGTCCACAGTCGAGCCATGTTATCGCCGCCGCCGGTGACCAGCGTCTTGGCGCTGTCGGCCATGGCCACGGCGAGAGCCGGCGCCGTATGTCCGGCGAAACGCTCCAGTTCGTAGCCGGCGGCGACGTCGTAGATGCGCACGAGATTGTCGTCGCCGCAGGCGGCGATCATCCGGCCGTTGTCGCCGAACGATACGTCGCGAAGCGGGGCGGAGTGGGCGATCGTGCGAATCGGCGGCAGCGGCTCCTTGGGCAACGTGTCGGGCAGCGACCACAGGTGGAGATTTCCATCGGCGCACGCGGCCGCGACTTGCCGGCCTGCTGGCGAAGTCGCGACGGCCGTGACTTCGGCTGCGGGTCCGGCGAGCGTCGTCACGAGGGCGCCTGTTTCCAGGTTCCACAGCCGCATCGTTTTATCGGCCCCGCCGGAGATGATCGCCCGGCCGTCGGCGAAAGCGGCCACGGAGTGGACGGCGCCTTCGTGCCCCGCGATGAGCTGCTTCACCGCCGGCTTGAATCGTCGCAGCGAGCCGTCGGCGTCGGCGGAGATCAGACGGTCGTTGCTGAATCCCGCGCCGATCGGGGCGGGTTCAGTGATCGCGAGGCGTTCGCGGAGTTGCCCGGCGGCGTCGAAGAGGCGGAGGCCGTCGGTGGAGGTAGTGAGAAGCTGGGCGCCGTCGGCGCGAAACCGCAAGCGTGCGGCGGGCGCCGTGTGGCCCGTCAGGCTGGCGAGCGCGGCGCCGTCGGCGGCGCTCCAGAGTTTTACGGAGTTGTCGCGGGAGGCCGAGGCGATTTTGGAGCCGTCGGGACTAATGGCGACCGCGATTACCGGCGCTCCGTGGGAAATCGTTCGCAACGCGGCGCCGGTTTCCGCATTCCACACGCGGACCGCGCCGTCCTGTGACCCGGAAACCAGCAACTCGCCGCGCACCGCCAGCGCGTTCACGGCTGCCGTGTGTCCAGTGATCGCGGGCGACTCCTCTCCGGCGGCGGTCCAACGACGGATGACGTTGTCGGCGCCGCCGGTGAACACTTGCGACCCATCGTCGTTCACGGCTACGGCGGCAATCTCAGCCGGCGAGTCGAACCGCGCCGCCAGTGGGAATTTCGCGTCGCTCAAGTCCCATAGCCGGGCCGTCTTGTCGGCGCCGCCGGTGATGAGCATCGTAGAATCCTTGTTGAACGCCATCGCTCGGACTTCCCCAGTGTGGCCGAGCAGTTCGGCGACGACCTTGCCCGTTTCGCTGTCGTGAACCTGCACGGTCGGGCGCTCATTGACGGTTCCTGCGACCGCGATCAAGGCGCCATCATCGTTGACGACCGAGAGCGTGGCGGCCATTGCAGCGCCGGGGATTGTCTCTCGCTCGGCGGCAAGATCCCAAATGCGGATCGTGCCGTCGGCGCCGGCGGAAACAAGCGTCTCATCGTTGGGAACAAAGACCACGTCTGTGACTTCGCCGACGTGGCCAAGAAGATTCGCGGGACCGCCCGAGCCGTCCTCCGGCAGTTGCGGCTGGAGCTTGCCTTCGGCGGTGGCGGGGAACCTCCAGAGTGTGACGACGCCGTCGGCGTTGCCCGAGGCGAGCCGCACGCCGTCAAGCGCCAAAGAGGCGACCGGACCTTCATGTCCCGGCAGCGTAAGGAGGGCGTTCCCCGCGGGGTTGTCGAACAACCGCACGGCGCCGTCCGGCCCGCCGGTGGCGGAGAAGGCGCCGTCGGCGGAAATCGCGACCTCCAACACCGCCGCGTTGTGCCCGGGAAGCGATTTGGGCGGCGCCGGCGGCAAGTTCCATACTTTGAGCAGCCCGTCCTCGGCGGTGGTGGCGAGCAGATTGCCGGAGGGATGGATCGCCGCCGAGGTGATCGGCGCCGCATGCGATCCCAGCACGCCGCGGGGGGCGCCGTCGGCCGGGTTCCACAGGCGGAGTTCGCCGGCCCGATCGCCGCTGGCAAGCATCGCGGTGTCATTGCCGAAAGCGACCGTTGTCACCGCCTCGGCGTGTCCTTGGATCGCACGGATTGCCTGACCATTGGCGGGATTCCACAACCGCACCGTCTTGTCGGCCGAGCCGGTCGCCGCGAATTGTCCGCCCGCGGCGATATCGACCGCCAGCACGTCGCCGGTGTGACCCGCCAGCGGCGTGGGAGGCTGCGGCAATCGCCAGATGCGGATCAAACCGTCATCGCCGGCCGATACAAATCGCTGATTGTCGGGATGATACGCCACCGCCGGCACGGCGCCGTCGTGGCCGTGCAGGTAATGGCGGTCGATGCCGTCGCCGAGGCTCCAGAATTGCATCCGGCCGGAGGCGCCTCCCGCGGCGGCGAGGGCGTTGTTCCCGCTGATCGCCGCAGACAGCGCGGGACCGGCGAGGCCTTCCAGCGATCGCACGAGCTGCCCGTTGGCCGGGTTAAAGACCCGCACCGCGTTCTCGCTGGCGGTCAGAGCGAGTTGGCTATTGCTCGTGATCGCCACCGCCCGCACGGGACCGGCTTGTTCGGCCATTTCGCGAGGAGCCGGAACCGGCAGCCGCCAAACCTTGAGCAGTCCATCGGCGCCGGTGGAGATCAATTGTTGATTGTTGGGATGATACGCCAGGCCCGTCACGTCGCCGGAGTGCGCCCCCAGCACGCCTTCCGGCTTCCCGTCGAGTGGATTGAAAAGGCGAATGACGCCCTCCGCATCGGCAAGAGCGACCTGGTTGTTGTCGTTTCGGTAGGCGGCCTCCGTAATCGGCGCCGTGAGCCCGTCCAGCGCGACCATCAGCTTGCCGTCCGCGATCCGCCAAATGCGGGCGAGACGATCATCGCCAGCGGTGAGGAACCGCTCGCCATTGGTGCTTGCCGCCACAGCCCGCACCGGCGCCGTGTGCCCGTCGAACACCGCCAGCGGATCGGGCTGCGGGGCGTCCCACAGGCGAAGCGTGTTGTCGCCGGCCCCGGAGACGAAGTAGCGGTTATTCGGGTCGGCCGCCAGACACATCACCGGGCCGGTGTGTCCCTGCAGGCGCCGCAGTTCCTCGCCCGTCGCGGCGTCCCAGATTTTGATTGTCTGGTCGGCGCTGCCGGTGGCGACGTAGCGACCGCTGGGCGTATGGGCGACGGAGGTGACCGTGGAGGCATGACCGCCGAGCGTCTGCGTTTCCACATTGACTTGACCCGCGGCGCCGTTCGGGAGAAGCAGGCTCGCCGCGACAAATGCGGCGGCGAGAATCCATTTTTTGCTCGCCATAGGGACTTCCTGAAAGAGCGAGGGGCCGGTCATATAAACCAGCATTGATGATAATGGGCGACGCCAGCAATGTCGATCATGGCGACTGGCGAGGGTAGAAGATTCGGCCGAAGCGGGTTATCGTGGAATGCTCCCGCATCAAGTCCCGCCATTAAGCTCATGCCCCAATCTGCCGACCCGCAACTGCGTTCCGCGCGGCGCCGCGCCGCAAAGCTCGGCGCCGCTTCCGCCGAGCGCGTCATCTTGATGTGCTACGATAAAGACCGGGCGAAGTGCGCCGGCCGCAAGCAGATGAAGGAGTCGTGGCGGTATCTCAAGGAGCGGTTGAAAGTCCTCAAGCTGCACCGGCGGGGCGGGGTGATGCGAATTCGCAGCTACTGCCTGGACGTCTGCCACGGCGGCCCGATCGTGGTCGTGGAGCCCGACGGCTGCTGGTACGGTCGCTGTACGCCGGAGGTGCTGGAGCGAATTATTCAGGAGCATCTGCTCGGCGGAGAGCCGGTCGAGGAGTACCTCATCGCCCGGCGTTCTTCAGAGTGATTGTCACAGGCACAGAAGGAACGCCACCAAGGCGTCTTTCTCTTCCTGCTGAAGTTTGAGGCCGAGGACGAGGTTGAAGAACTCGACCGTGTCGTCCAGCGTCATGAGCCGGCCATCGTGGTGGTAGGGGGGCGAGTCCTTAACGCCTCGCAGGGTGAACGTCTTGATCGGACCGTCCGGGATGTTGTACTGCCCGTTCACCAGGTCGGGCTTGTAGAACCGCCCCAGGTGCAGGTCGTGCATCTTGTCGTCGAGGTAGAATGGCGCCGGATGGCACTCGGCGCAGCGGGCCTTGCCGAAGAACAGCTCCTGGCCCATCAGTTCCTGCTCGGTCGCCTTCTCGGGGATAAGCCTGCCCGACTCATCCAGCTTCGGCGCCGGGGGAAAGGCGAACATGTTCTGCATCTGGGCCATCATAGACACCTGACTGCTCCGGTCGGGCAGGTGAACGCCCTTCTTGGCCGCGGTCACGTGATCGCCGTCGAAGTAGGCGGTTCGCTGCTCGAACTCCGTGAAATCCTCGACCGAGCGGAGCGAACGCTTTGATCCGTGGATCTGCTGGTTGAATATTCCCCGCAGGCTGACGGTGTCGATGCGGAAGCGGGTGTCTTGCGGCCGGGTGTCGGGGTTGAGGTGAAACGCGGCGTTCGTGTGGCCGTTGGAGTGGCAGTCGAGGCAACTGACGCCAAGCTCCGGCTCGACCGACTTGCGGTCCTCGGTCTGGTTGAACTGCTGCTGGGGGAACGGCGTCAGCAAGAGCCGCATTCCCTCCATTTGCACCGGCGTGACAATGCCGTGGAGCAGCTGGTAGTAGTTCTTGATCGTCAGCAGCTTGCCTTGCGAGACGTCGCCCAAATCCGGCCGGGTGGTGAGGAAGATGGGGGGCGGGAACTCCGGCGTGAGGTGATCGGGAAGGTCGAAGTTCACGTCGAAGCGTTCGAGGCTGCGCTTCTCGGCTTCGCGAATCTGCTTGATCTGATCCTCGGGAAACACCTGGCCGCCCACCGCGTGTTTGGGATGCGGCAGCGGGCGGAAGCCCATGGGGAACAGGTCCTGCTGCTTGATTTGCTCAGGCGCCATCGCGGCCAACTGCTCCCACGTGGCGTCGCCGTGCAGCTTTACCCGTACGCCTTGCTGCACCGCTTTGCGGCCGCCCGACATCATTAAATCGGACGGCTGGTCGCTGAGGTCGTAACGCCGCTGGAGAAGTTGCTGCTGCACCTGCATGAACCGATCGCGGGCGGCGCTTTCCTTCTCGTGGATTTCCTCAAAGCTTTGCCCGATGACGACGGGCAAATACGTGTTCTGGTCCGCCCGCTTCTTCTTCAGCTCCTGGGCGGTGAGGGCGTCGGCGGTGACGACTCCGGCCAAGGCCGCCACGCAGGCTGCGATTCGGAGGTGCTTCATCGGAGGTGCTCACTGGTAGGTCCCGCCTGCCGGGCGGGACCTTCGGGAGGTGGCGAGATAATCACGCCGGCTGGAGGGCCGGTTCGAGTTCGACTTTCAGCCAGCCGGCTTCGCGACGGTCGAACGATTCATACGCTTCGATGGCCGACATCAGCGGCTCTTCCTGCGAGAGGATTGTGGTCGGATCGACTTCGCCGCTGCGCACCTTGCGGACCAGCATCGGCAGGTAGCGGCGATGGTTGCAGTTGCCCATCTTCAGCGTGAGGTTCTTGTTCATCGCCTGCCCGATGGGGAACGATTCGAGCTGCGGCGGATAGACGCCGATCACCGAGAGCGTCCCCGCTTTCGCCAGGGCCTCGACCGCCCACGACAATGCCTGACTGGGCGCATCGCCGGGGACCCAGGTCTCGCCGTGGGGATTTGTCTTCGGGGCGACTTGCTTGACCTCCTGCTCGAACTGCTTTCGCCGCTTGCGGCTCTCGGCCGCCGGGCCGGCGTGCGGCGTTTGAGCATCGACCCCGACCGCATCGATGGCTCGATCCGGACCAATCCCGCCGGTGAGCTTCTTGAGCATCTCGACGGGGTCTTCCTCCTCGAAGTGGATCGCCTCGGCGCCCAACTCCTGCGCTTTCGCCAGGCGGTTCTCAATGTGGTCGATCGCGAATGCCCTCCCGGCCCCCAGCAGAAAGGCGCTGAGGATGGCAAACTGCCCCACCGGGCCGCAGCCGAACACCGCCACGGTGTCGCCTGGCTTGATCTCGGCCAACTCGGCGCCGAAGTAGCCGGTCGGGAAGATGTCCGAGAGGAGGATCGCCTGCTCATCGGTCACATCGTCGGGAAGTTTCACAGGGCCGACGTTGGCGAAGGGGATTCTTGCATACTCAGCCTGCAAGCCATCGAAAGGCCCGCTTGCTTTCGGGCCGCCGAAAAACGCCGTTCCCGCGTCGCGCCCCTGCGGATTGGCCACGTCGCACTGGGCGTAGTACCCCGCCCGGCAATATGAGCAGTAGTAGCCGCAGCCGATGGTGGAGGGGATCACCACGCGGTCCCCCGGCCGAAGATTGCGAACCTCTTTCCCCACCTCCTCAACGACGCCAACCGCCTCATGCCCGAGGATCGTGCCCGGCTTCATCCCGGCCACCGTGCCGCGGACGAAGTGCAAAATCGGTACCGCAGATGGCGCTTGCGGTGATCCGCACGATGGCGTCAGTGGCGTCGGCGATTCTTGGATCCGCCACCTTCTCCAGCCGAATATCTCCCACTCCATGAAACACGACGGCGTTCATCGCTTCGCCTCCGGTTTGCGTCGAAATACCCGGTGTAGAAGGCGGCAAATGTTGTGCCAACGGGCATCTCCGCCTCCGCTGCCCGATATTGGTGCCCTGCCGCCTTTCCCCTATACTTCGAGCAGTCCGGCAATCGTGAGATCCGGCGCCAAATTTCCCATTTTATCAGCGATAATCCTGCCTCCGCCGCATGTCTGCATATAGTCTGACCCATCTGAAACAGCTCGAAGCCGAGAGCATCCACATCATTCGGGAGGTGGCGGCCGAGTTTGAGAATCCCGTGATGCTCTACTCGATCGGCAAGGATTCGTCGGTCATGGTCCAGTTGGCCATGAAGGCATTCTATCCCGATAAGCCGCCGTTTCCGCTGTTGCACATCGACACGACGTACAAGTTCCGCGAGATGATCGAGTTCCGCGAGAACTACGCCCGCAAGAACCTGGGACTGGACGTGCTGGTCTACACCAACGAGGAGGCGGTCAAGGCGGGCATCACCCCCTTCACGCACGGCAGCAAGAAGTACACCGACGTGATGAAGACCGACGCTCTGAAGCAGGCCCTCAACAAGTACAAGTTCGACGCGGCCTTCGGCGGCGCCCGGCGGGACGAGGAGAAGTCGCGGGCCAAAGAACGCGTCTTCTCCTTCCGCGATCAGTTCCACCGCTGGGACCCGAAGAACCAACGGCCGGAGCTATGGAACCTCTACAACACGAGGGTCAACAAAGGGGAGAGCATCCGCGTGTTCCCGCTCTCCAACTGGACCGAGCTGGACGTGTGGCAGTACATCCACCTGGAAAAGATCCCCATCGTCCCGCTTTACTACGCCGATAAGCGCCCTGTGGTGAACCGCGACGGCGTGTTGATCATGGTGGACGACGACCGCCTCCCGCTCCACCCCGGCGAGAAGCCGGAGATGCGCACCGTCCGCTTCCGCACCCTCGGCTGCTATCCGCTCACGGGCGCCGTAGAATCCGACGCCACCACGCTCCCGCAGATCATCCAGGAGATGCTCACGACGAAAACGAGCGAACGCAAGGACCGGGTGATCGACACGGACCAGGCGTTCGCCCGTTAGGCCTAACATGACCACCGCCAGGTCGCC
>JAHWKS010000976.1 GCA_019347795.1 Planctomycetota bacterium
CTCCGCGCCGTTCGACTTACGACGCTGCGCAAGTATAGCTGACGCAGCCGTCGTCATCGGCGGCGAGGCGAATCTCCAGCTCCGGGCGCTCCTCCAGTTCGCCGCGGCGGACGCTCATCTCCCGCGGCGCCTCGATCCCCAGGCGGATCGAATTTCCTTTGATTTGCA
The DNA here is from genome assembly GCA_019347795.1 of Planctomycetota bacterium. Classification (GTDB taxonomy): domain Bacteria; phylum Planctomycetota; class Planctomycetia; order Pirellulales; family Pirellulaceae; genus JAHWKS01. The sequence continues at coordinate 169 of JAHWKS010000976.1, forward strand.
GCACTTTGATCGTAATCCGGCCGTCGATCACGACCGACTGACGATTCTTGCGCGACAGGACCAACATGGGACATCCTCCTTGATGCAGTCAGGAAAGGGACAAAGAACACTCCGCCAACGACGTCTCGGGCAACGACCAGCCGATCCCCGCCGGCGCCGAGGAATCCTCCTCCTCCGATCGGAGAGCCAAACCGTAGCGAGCCAGCACATCGGGCAGAATCTCCGCAACGTGTTGCGGCTGCTCGGTTTCTAATGCGAATGCTGTTCCGATTCTCATAACAGGGCCGGGAGGGTGGAAGTACGTTCACCTCATATGGCTGATTGTATACGCAAGTGAAGTTTTGTCAACTGCTCATCCGTATATTTTTATTGGCTTCTACTGGACTCCCGAAATCGTGGTCGGACGGGGAGGAGGAGTCGTGGCGCGCGCTTCCGCGTTAGTAAGCCGGCCATTCATGATCCCGGCGGGCAAGCCGGGCAAGTCCGCCGGTAAATGGGCTCTTAAGATGCCCGGCGGGGATTGCGATAGAGCACCTTCGCCAACAACTCCGGCGAGCCGGACTCGTGGGCGGGGCGCTCGTAGTGCCACTCGCGGTGCGTGGGGACGTATTGCTCGTCTGCGGGCCAGGGGTCAAAGGGGCGATAGCCGAGCGCGCGGGCGAGTTGGGACGAGTCGAGCGATACGTCGCCCGCGCGGGGCGGCATCGGTCCGGCGTCGCGGCGGGGACAGCCGATCAGCCGGTCCGGCCGATAGCCTCCCACGCGGTTCACGACCTGCGCGATCTGGTACAGGCTCAACGGCCGCGGTCCACCGGCGTGGTACAGCCCGGGCAGATCGCGCGACAGGACATCCGCCAGCACTTCATTGAGACAGTCGGTGTAGGCGGGGGTGCGGATCTCGTCGATGTAAAGCGTCGCGTGGCGGTTCTTCTTGAAGCGGGACTGAATCCAGTCGATGGCGCCGGCGTGGCCGTTGAGGCTGATCCCCATCGGCAGCGAGATGCGGAAGATCGTCGCATCCGGCCGCCGCTCCTGGATCATTCGCTCGGCGATCCGCATCGTCCGGCCGTAGACGGTCACGGGATCGGTGAAGTCGTCCTCGACGTGCCGGCCGCCGCGGGCGCCGGAGAACACCAGGTCGATGGAAAGGTGCACCAGCCGCACGTCGCGGCCTTCCAGTGCGTCCAGCAGGTTCGCCACGGCGTGCACGTTCACCCGCCACGCCATGAGCGGGTCCATCTCGCACGACTTGAGCTTGCAGCTCCCGCCGCAGTTGAGCAGGGCGGCGAAGTGGTGGCGGTCGAAGAGCCGACTCCACTGGTCGCGGCTGGCGGCGTCGCAGGCGGCGACGCCCTCATGGCGCATCGGCACATTGTCCAGCCCGTGGGCGCCGAGGACCGCCTCGCCATGCCGGCGGCGAAAGTGCAGGAAGGCATTGTATCCCGCCACCCCCGGCACGCCGGTGATCAACAGCGGCAAGGGGGGCGCGAGCTTGCGAGGCGGATGAACGATCGCATTCATGGAAACGCCATTGTGCGGCATTCCGAAAAAACGCGAAAGGCCTGTCATCAATGAGCCCGCGCGGCGTCTGTTTCCACGTAGCCCCGTTACGATGAAGCCGGTTCCTTGGAGCACCGTAAGATGTCCCCACCCGAAGGTTTTCAGTACGTCGCCTCGTTCCTCTCAATTCCGGAGCAGCGCGAACTGCTGCGGGTGGTTCGCGATTTGCCCTTCACGCGGGATCGCTTCCGGGGAAAGCCGCTCAAGCGACGTTACGCGCAGTTCGGCTTCGAATACATCTCGACAGGGCGACGGCTGAAACCCGCGGCGCCGCTGCCGAGATCGGA
>JAHWKS010000183.1 GCA_019347795.1 Planctomycetota bacterium
TGGAGAACGCGTCGCTTTTGGACGCCTGTTTTAACCCGTCGACAATGCATCGCCAAACGCGTGCTTCACGGTCTCGTAACCGTAGGGGCCGTTTCCATCGTTGTAGCACGTTTGCCAAAGCTCGTCATGTGCGCGATCAGCATCCGGCATTCGGCGCACTGAATACCCCCATGATCTCACCCAGAATGGGCAGTTGGGCTTTAGCATGTCAATTGGCGTCCCGGTTTTCGCCGAACGTTCTGCCAGCTCCCTCTCGATGACCTGGTATGAATTCGCGATGAACTGAAAGGAATACCAATCGCCATCGAGCCCTAACGCAATCCCGTAAAAGTCTTCGCCAGGATGTTTATGCTGAAGTTCAATGAAAGTCATCGCGATAGACGACGATAGCGAATCCACAAGTCTCGACGCCAAACCGTCAAGTTCATTCATGGCAATGAGGCAAACGTCGTTGCTAGATTATTTCAGCGGATAACGTCGGACATCACGGGGGACGGACCATTGACTCTCCATTTGCGACACGCCGCGAGCCGTCGTCCCGTGCATGTCATTGTTCTGTCCGTATCCGCCTATTGCCAGAGCTAGACGGCAGTCGACCAAAAACCATTTTACCTAAGGCCAGTTCGAGCGGTAGCACGAGCAGCAGGATTGCGCATCCGAGTGGCAACGAGCGGTCCGCATGGATGTACTTGCGGGCCAGGGCGTGCGGAAGCGGAGCGCGGCCGTCGCCGCGCTCCAAATCTCGATTATGGCGCCGACGGACCTGGTCGAGGTGGCGCCGCAGCGGATCGTGCAACGAGGCGGGAAGCATCGAGCGACGGTCCTTGTCGCCTTTCCCTTCGCGGACGACGAGCTCGCCAGCGGCGAAGTCCAGATCCTTGATCCGTAGCTGCAGGGCTTCGAGAACCCGCAGTCCGGCTGCGTATTGCAGCGAAACCACCAATCGCGGCAGGCCCGTCGTGGAGTTGAGGACTTGCGCCACCTCGTCGCGCGTCAGCACCACCGGCAGCCGTTTGGGACGATTGGCCCGAACCACGCCTTCGATCCGGTCGAGCGGTTGCTGGAGCACATGTTGGTAAAGGAACAACAAAGCGGCGAGGGCCTGATTCTGCGTCGAGGTAGCGACATGTTCGTTTACGGCCAGGTGCGTGAGGAAACGGTTGACGTCTTTTTCCGCAAGCAGCCGCGGATGCCGGCGGCGGTGGAACTCAAGGTAGCGGCGGATCCAGTGCAGGTAAGCCTTTTCCGTGCGCCGGCTGTAGTGCTTAACGCCTAGCACCTCCACGGCGTGGTCGTCGCGGCGTCTACGGGAAAATGCGACTCTGATCAGGTCGGATCGCCCGCGTCAAGGAAAAATCGCCCGATTGGCGAGCGGTGGGGGGGGCCGCCAATCATCGCGCTTCGCAGCAGAGAAATTTTTTCTCGGGAGGCTTGACGGCGCCGCGACGGTCAGTATACTTACATTCAGTATCGCGAAGTTCGTCTCTCCTTGCCGGAAGTTCGGAAGCATGTTGCCGGAACTGGATAGAATGGGTGAGGCGATTTCGTCTCGGAGGGAAGCCGCCGGAGGCGAAGGAGAAGGTTTCGCCCACGGGAACGTACCCTCTCAGGAAAGGTAGCGCAACTTTGCGCTACCTTGCTGCCGGGGGGCGGGTGAGCGAGACAAGGCCCGAGACAAGGCCATTGAACCTTCAACCGGCGAGTTTGACATCCGCTCCGAGCGCACCGGGGATCGTGATTGCGAGCGGGAACTCGGGCCCGGGGCATCCAGGGAACCTGCCGTTTTCGCAGGAAGTCACGCTTCGCCAGGATCCTTGAGCCGCATGGATACCTGGAACCTGCCAAACCTGCCGCAGCGGTTTGTAATGCCTTTCGCGGCAGGATATGATGGGGGCGCGTGGAAAGGCTCCTTATCCTCCTACCTCCAAGGATTCTCCCCATGAGCGATGCGCCCAAGCCCGCCGAGAAGAAAACGACTCGCCGCAATTTCATTCGGAATTCTTCCCTGCTGGCCGCCGGGGCGGCGGTGGCGGGCAACGTCGCCAGTCTCTCGGTCGCCCAGGCCGCGCATGCCTACGGCAGCGACACCATCAAGATCGGCTTGATCGGCTGCGGCGGACGCGGCACCGGCGCCGCCGGGCAGGCGATGAACACGCAAGGCGGGCAGGTCAAGCTCGTGGCCATGGCCGACGCCTTTGAAGATCGCCTGCAGGCCAGCCTCCGCGGGCTTTCTTCGTCCAAGCCGCAGCAGGTGGATGTGCCCAAGGACCGGCAGTTTGTCGGCTTCGACGGTTACAAGGGCGTGCTGGAGAGCGACATCGACATGGTCCTGCTGGCGACGCCTCCCGGCTTCCGTCCGCAGCACTTCGAGGCGGCGGTGACGGCGGGCAAGCACATCTTCGCCGAGAAGCCGGTGGCCGTGGACGCCCCCGGCGTCAACCGTTTCCTCAAGGCGAACGAGGAGGCCCTGCAGAAGCAGCTTGCCGTGGCGATCGGACTCCAGCGGCATCATGAGAAGGCGTACCAGGAGACGATTAAGCGGCTGCAGGAAGGCGCCATCGGCGATATCGTCTGCACCCGCGTCTACTGGAACGGCTCGGGCGTGTGGGTCAACCCGAAGCAGCCCGGCCAGACGGAGTTGGAGCACCAGATGCGAAACTGGTACTACTTCAATTGGCTCTGCGGCGACCATATCGTCGAGCAGCACATTCACAACCTGGACGTGAGCAACTGGCTGGTCGGCGCTTATCCGGTCGAGGCCAACGGCATGGGCGGCCGCGAGGTGCGCGTCGGTCCGCAGTATGGCGAGATCTTCGATCACCACTGCGTCGAGTTCACCTACGCCAACGGCGTGAAGATGTTCAGCCAGTGCCGCCATCAGCCGGGCACGTGGAGCTCGGTTTCGGAGTTCGCCCACGGCACGAACGGCCACGCCGACATCAGCGGTGCCAAAATCTATAAGCCGGGCGGCGAGATGGCCTGGAGCTACGGCCGGGGCGGCGGCGGCGGCCACCAGGAGGAGCATCACGACCTGTTCCGCGAGCTCCGCGAAGGCCGCATTCCCAACGAGGGCGAGTTCGGCGCCATGAGCACCATGACCGCCATCCTCGGCCGCATGGCCACCTATTCCGGCAACAAGGTGGCGATGGACGAGGCGCTGGAGAAGGGCAAGGACCTGGCGGACGAGGACAACCTCACCAGCTTCAAAGACAACCCGCCGGTCCAGCCCGACAAGGACGGCGGCTACGAAGGGTCGGTTCCCACGCCGGGCAAGTACAGCCCGTTGGCGTAGCGCGTCACCTTCCACGATCACGTTTGAAGATCAGCCGCGACGCGATAGCGCTCGGTTCTCTTCAGGGAACCCGCGGGCTAGCGTCCTGCGGCTGATTTGACGCTATGGGACGCCGCGCAGGCGGCGTCGCGACGTGAGGCGGTATGGCGGATGAACTCTCCTTGTTAATCGCCCGCTTAAGCGATGCGGACGTGCAGCAGCGCCGCGCCGCCGCGCAGCAACTGGCGCGGATGGGCGAGGCGGCGCAGCCCGCCGCGATTCCGCTGGTCCGCCTATGCGGCGATGAAGATGAAGAGTCGCGGGAGTGGGCCGCGGCCGCGCTGGAGGAAATGGGGCCGCCGTCTCCGGGCGACGCGGAGGCGCTGGCGGCGCTTCTCACCCACGACCACGTCGACGTCGGATACTGGTCCGCAACGCTGCTCGGCCGCCTCGGACCCGCAGGCGCCGTTGCCGTGACGCCGCTCGCGGACGCCCTTCTCCGTTCGCCGCATCTTTCCGTTCGCCAGCGAGCCGCCTGGGCGCTGGGTAAGATCGGTCCCGCCGCTCGACCGGCGCTTGAGGCATTACGACGAGCGGCCGCTTCCGACGATCCCCGCCTCGCCCGACTGGCGCAACAGGCGATTGCTCAAATCGAGCGATGACGCACCATGCGTGTGTGTTCGCAACCGGGTCGCCGGTATAATTGCGCAGGATCGGTTTTGCTCCGCCGGAGGAAATCTCATGCCGTCGCCGTTTCCCGGAATGGACCCCTTCATCGAGTGCCAGGAGTGGGTCGATTTCCATACGACGCTAATCACCGTTTTGCGCGAGGCTTTGGCGCCGCAACTCGGGGACCGGTACGTGGCGCGAGTCGAGCGAAGGATTTACGTCGAACACGATCCGGAAGAGCGTGCTCGACAATACGGCGCCGACGTCGCGCTCGTGGAGATGTCCGGCGCACGTCCCGCCGTGCCGGCGCCCGCCGGCGCGACCGCGATCGCCCCCATCGAGTGCGAATTGCCGGGGCCGGTCGAACGCCGGGAAGCGTATCTGGTGATCCGCGACCGGTGGTCGCATGAAGTAATCACGGTGGTGGAGGTTCTCTCCCCGACGAATAAGGCGCCGGGGAGCGACGGCCGAAGGCTGTACTTGACCCAGCGCGATGAGATTCTCGAATCGCGCGCCCATCTGGTGGAGTTGGACCTGCTCCGCGGCGGCGGGCAGTTGCCCCTCGTAGGACCGGTCCCACACGCGGACTACTACGCCATCGTCAGCCGAGAGCACTGTCGGCCTCACGTGGATGTGTACGCCTGGTCGGTGCGCGATGTGCTTCCGGAGATTCCCGTTCCCCTCAAGCGTGAGGACGGCGAGGCGCGGCTTGACCTGCAAGCTGCCTTTGACATCGTCTACGACCGCGCCCGCTACGATCAGTCGCTCGACTACACCGCCCCACTCTCCCCGCCGCTGTCCCCGGAAGAGGCCCGGTGGGCGAATGATCTGTTGCGGACCCGTGGCGACGGCGGGTAACCCCGATTTCTTACGACGCGGTAACGGCGGCAGTCTCAGGAAAAATCCCGCTTGCTTTAAAACGATCGTTTAATACAATTGTTGTAAACGCCTGTTTAGCAAGGAATTTCCGCCACCGTCCCACTTCTCGATGCCTGACGACGCCAAAACTCGTCTCCTGCAAGCGGCCGGGCCGGTCTTTGCCGACAAGGGATTTCAGGCGGCCACCGTGCGCGAAATCTGCGAGTTGGCGGGGGTGAATGTCGCCAGCATTAACTATTACTTCGGCGACAAGGAGCGGCTCTACGTCGAGGCGGTCAAGGAGGCCCGGCGGATCAAGGCGGATCGGACGCCGTTTCCCGATTGGCCGGCCGATGTTGCGCCAGAGACGCGTTTGCGCCAATTTGTTGAGACGCTGCTCACGCGGTTGCTCTCGGCCGATGCCGTCCCCTGGCCGACGCGGTTGATGATGCGCGAGATCCTCGACCCCGGATCGGCTTGCAAGGAGCTGGCGCAAGAGTACTTTCGGCCGGAGTTCGAGATGCTCCTGGGGATCCTCGACGAGATGCTTCCGCCGGATACGCCGGATTACCGCCGCCGCCAGTTGGGCTTCAGCGTGGTCGGGCAGTGCGTTTTCTACCGGCTGGCCGGAGGCGTGGTGTCGGCGCTGGTGGATGAGGAGGAGTTGTCCGAGCGCTACGATGCCGAAGACCTCGCGAATCACATCACGCGGTTCACGTTGGCTGCATTGGGGCGAACTCCGCCGCTGGGGCGTCAACCATCGCCGCCCGCCAAACTGCGAGACATAGTTCCGCAAGAATCCGAGAACTGATGAACGCGAAACGATCGATCGCCGGCGAGGCCCTTCGCATCGCGGCGCCGCTGCTGATTCTGGCGGCGGGCTTCGCGGGCGCGATGTTCCTGTGGAGCTTGAAAGAGCCTCCCGCGATCGCGGCGCCCGAGGAGAAGCCGCCGCTGGTGGAGACGGTCGAAGTGGCGCCGCACGATTCTGGCTTAGACATCACCACCGAAGGCCTGGTGGCGCCTTCCCGCGACGTCACGATAGCGACGCAGGTGGCGGGGAAGATCGTCTACAAATCGCCGGTATGCGAGGCGGGCGAGTACGTCGCCGAAGGAATGGTGTTGTTTAAGATCGACGCCGAGGACTATCAAATCGAGGTCGATCGCCTCTCTAAAGAGCGGGAGCAGGCCGATGCGAACCTTCAGGAAGTGGACCTGGAGCTGCGGAACACACAGGACCTGATCGAGTTGGCTCAGGAAGACGTTCAGCTTCAACAGCGGGAGTTGCAGCGGCAGTTGCAGGTCCGCGGTCAGGCGGTGAGCCAGTCGGCGGTGGATCAGGCTCGCCGGGCGGAGTTGGCCGCCCGCAACGCCTTCCAGACGCTCGAGAATCAGCGGCGACTGCTCGAGACGCGGCGGGGCACGGCCCGCATCGCCCGCGAACTGACCGAGGTGAAGCTCCAGCGTGCGCAGCTCGATCTGTCCCGCACCGAGGTCAAGGCGCCGGTAAGCGGTGTGATTGTCGAGGAGATGGTGGAAGAGGATTCCTTCGTTCCGGTCGGCGCCGCGCTGGCGAAGGTTGAAGACACCTCGACGGCCGAAGTCCGCTGCTCGCTGAAGATGGAGGAGCTGCACTGGCTTTGGCGCCAGCCGGACACAAGAGCCGAGTCGCCGTATACGCGGACCCGCTTCCGCGCCGAGGATGAGCCGTCGCCGGAATTCACCGGCGCGGCGCCTCCCCCGGGACAGTTCGCTTACCAGATCCCCCGGGCGCCGGTGACGGTGATCTATGAGTTGGGCGGTCGAAGGTTTGCTTGGGAAGGCGTGTTGGATCGGTTTGAAGGGATCGGCGTTGACGAGCGAACCCGCACCATGCCGTGCCGCGTGGTGGTGGCCGATCCGCGGGCGGTCAAGCAGTTGGCGCCGGACGGCGGCGGCGCGGCAATCGGCCCTCCTGCTTTAGTGCGCGGGATGTATGTCCGGGTTCGCATCCACGCCCGTCCCGATGCGTCCCTCGTGCGGGCGCCGGAAGAGGCGATCCGCCCCGGCGGCAAAGTCTGGGTCGTCCGCGAAGGGAAGCTGCACATTGAGCCGATTGAAGTCGCCGCGGTGGTGGACGGCGCGGCCGTGATCGACGCCGACGCCTCCAATCTCCGCGCCGGCGAGCAAGTCGTCGTCACGCCGCTGGCCCTCGTGCAGGATGGGATGACCGTGGAGGTCAAGTGAAAGGGCTAATCAAATGGGCCGTCGCCAACACGCCCGCCATGAACACGATCATGGTCGGCGTGCTGCTGGTCGGCGTGCTGAGCGCGGCCAGCATGCGGCGGGAGATCTTTCCCGAGTTTGAATTGGAGATCCTGCTGGTCACCGTCCCCTATCCCGGCGCCAGCCCGGATGAAGTCGAAGACGGCATCTGCCGCAAGATTGAAGAGGCGGTCCGTTCCATCGACGGCATTAAGAAGCAGACGTCCGTCGCCGCCGAAGGGGTCGGGTACATGGTGTTGGAGCTGCGCTCCGACATCCGCGACGTGCAGAAGGTGCTCGGAGAGGTGCGGTCGGAGATCGATCGCATCCCCAGCTTCCCCCTGCTGGCCGAGGACCCGGAGATCAAGCAGATCACGCTCCGCCAGCCGGCGATCAACGTGGCGGTGCTGGCCCCCGAAGCGTCGAAGCCGGCCGCGTCGCCCGGCGGTAAGCGGCGGGGCTTGCCCCGCGCGGAGGCGTCCGCCGGGGGTCAGGAGTCAGGGGACAGGAGTCAGGAGTCAGATGCGCGGAGTGCGGAGGAGCAACTCCAACTGCGGGAGATGACGGAGTTGGTGCGCGACGAACTCGTGCAGCTCTCCGATGTCTCGCAGGCGAATATCCTCGGCGCTCTCAACTACCAGATCGACGTCGAGATCTCCGAGGACACGCTTCGCAAGTACGGCCTGACGTTGCAGCGGGTGGCGCAGATCATCCGCCGGGAAAACATCGAGATGCCCGGCGGCAACATGAAGACGGACTCGCAGACGGTCCTCCTCCGCGGCAAGAACAAGCGCATCCGCGGAGAGGAGATCGCCAAGATCCCCCTCATCACGCAGCCCAGCGGCCAGGTGATCCGCGTCGGCGCTTTGGGCGTCGTGCGGGATGAGTTCGAGGATCAGGCGGCGATCAATCGGATCAACGGCCGGCCGGGACTGGTCATCTCGATCGACCGCACCGCCGAGGAGGACCTGCTCTCCATCGCCGAAACCGTCCGCAATTACGTGGACCAGAAGGAGCTGCCCGGCGGCTATGACCTGATCTACTACGCCGACCGCTCGCTGGACGTGAAAGACCGGCTGGAGCTGCTCACTAAGAACGGGCTGCAGGGATTGGCGCTGGTGTTCCTCGCACTCGCGCTGTTCCTCAACCTGCGGCTGGCGTTTTGGGTGGCGATGGGCATTCCGATCGCCCTCTTGGGCGCCTGCGGCGTGCTGC
>JAHWKS010000184.1 GCA_019347795.1 Planctomycetota bacterium
CCACCCCCTTCTCCACCGCCCAGTTCACGGCGTCGATCAGGTCGTTGTGCATCGAGGCCGCCCATTCGCGATTAGCGGCGTTGATGAACTCCTTCCCAAAGCCGGTCGAGCCGCGGTAGTTCACCGACAGCACCGCGTAGCCGCGATTGGCCCAAAGCTGGTGCTCCGGGTCGTAGCCCCACGAGTCGCGGGCCCACGGGCCGCCGTGCACCGAGAGCACCATCGGCAGCGGCTTCTCGGGAACGCCGTCGCCGTCCGGGTCCGTGCCTTTGGGAAGCGAGAGATAGCTGACCAGCTTCTTCCCGTCGCGAGCCTCGATCTCCAAGGCGTGCATCTTCACCAGCGGCAGCTTGTCCAGCGAGGGATTGCTGGTGAAGAGGAACTCCGCCTTCTTCGCCCCGCGGTCGTAGAGGTAAAAATCGACTGGGCCGTCGTCCCGCGTGTAAGCTACGGTCCAGCGCGTGTCGTCGAGCGTGCGGCTGGTGAGGATGATCTCGCCGTCCTCGACCGTCTTCAGGTACTCCAGGTCGGGAGCGATGTCTTCGTCCAGCACCTGCCACTCGGTGCGAAGATAATCGACGGTAACCGCCTGCACGTGCTTCTTGGTGGGATGCAGGATTACGCCCGAGATGTCGGCCTTGTCGCTGTCGGCGAGCAGCTTCTGCTCTCCGGTTTCAATGTCCATCTCCGTGAGGGCCGCCGTGTTGCGGTTGCGGCTGTCGAGGAAGTAGAGTTTCGTGCCCTCCTTGTTGAAGCCTTGGGCGCCGCTGGTCATGGCGTCTTCGGCGTCGATCTTGAGATACTCCTTCCAGCCCTCCTCGGCCTCCTTGTCCGGCCGGAGATAAAGCTGCCCGGCGTCGGGCGTGAAGGTGACCGCGAACCGCACGCGGTAATCGTCGTCGGTCATGAAGCCGGCAAAGCCGGGGTTGAGCTGCACCAGCTCCCGCTCGCCGCTGACGATGTTCACGCGGTAGATGTCGTGCAGCTCGTGCGGCGGGCGATCGTTGATGCCGATCAGCACCTCCTCGGGAAAGTGCTCGCTCACGTTGTCGATCTGGGCCGAGATGTTCTCCAGCGGCGTGAGGTCGGTGATCTCATCCGTCTCCAGATTGACGCTGTAGATATGCCAGTTCTCGTCGCCGTCCTTGTCCTGCCGGTAAAGGATGTGATTGCTGGTGTACGCCCAAGAAAAATTGTTGATGCCGCGATGCTTGTCCTTGGTGATCGGCCGGGCCACGTCCAAGTCGTCGGCCGGGGCGACCCACACATTCAAGACGCCCTCCACCGGCGCCAGGAAGGCGAGCTTCGAGCCGTCGGCGCTGATGCGGGCGCGGGCCTTCTCGGGATTGCCGAAGAACTCGCGACGCGGGATGAGCGGGACCTCGGCCGCGGCGGCTTCCTTGTTGGTCGGTTGCTTCATGTTCTTCTTCTCACCTTCTTGTTTCGACGGCGGCGGTTCCGAAGGCTGTGCGGGAGCGGCATTCGGCTCGTCGCCGACATTCTCCGATGCGACGGCCTGCTGGTTTTGGCGATCGGCGGCCGAGTCGCCAGGAGAGCCGCAGGAGGAAAACAGCAGCGGCGCCAGCGCCGCCAGGAGCAGACATCGCAGATGCATCTCAAGCCTCACTTCCATGAATGCGGGAAAACGGCGTGTGGGAGGAATCCAAGATACCGCAGCACAACGGGACCGTCGAGAGAATGGCGAGGCGACAATGGCGCTGATTGGCGCGCCCCCGTCGGCTACGATAGATGCCGTCGCCGCGGGCCTTTGTCCGCGGCTGTGTGTCGTGGCGCCCGAGGGCTTTTTCGTATGTCGCGGATCTTATTGATTGACGATGATCCCGATATCCGCGGCTTTCTGCGAGACGCCCTCGCGGGGAACGGCCACCACGTCGATTGTCTGGACCGGGCGGACCGCGGTCCGGAGGTCCTGTCGCAGGCGGACTACGACGTGGTGCTGCTCGATAACAAGTTGCCCGGCATCTCGGGGATCGAATTTCTGGCGGCGCTGGAGGAGCGCGACGTTCGCACGCCGGTCATCCTCATGACGGGCGATCCCACATCCGACACGGCGATGCAGGCGATGAACCTCGGCGCCTTCGACTACGTCGTGAAGCCGCTGGAGATCGACGATCTGGCGGCGGAGCTGGCGCCGCTCATCGCCGAAGCCGCCGAAATCGTCCACGGCATCCGCGAGCCGGTACGGTTGCCGGGGGACGACGAGCCCGGCGAGGGTGCCAAGCTGCTGGGAAACAGCCGGCCCATGCAGGAGGTCTACAAGCTGATCGGCAAGGTGGCCGCCAGCGACGTTCCGGTCCTGATCCTCGGCGAGACCGGCACGGGCAAGGAACTGGCGGCGCGGGCTATTCACAGCTACAGCCGGCGGAAGACGCGTCCCTTCGTCGCGATGAACTGCACCGCCCTCACCGAGAACCTGCTGGACGATGAGCTGTTCGGCCACGAGCCGCGCGCGTACACCGGCGCGGGAGACAAGCTACGCAAGGGCCGCTTCGAGCACGCCCACGGCGGCACGCTCTTCCTGGACGAGGTCGGCGACATGCCGGTCGTGCTCCAGGCCAAGCTGCTGCGCGTCTTGGAGAACCGAGAGATCGTGCGGATCGGAGGAAACGAGCCGATCCCGGTGGACGTGCGCATCGTCTCCGCGACGCATCGCGACCTGGCCGCGCGCTCCGGCGAGGGGCAGTTCCGGGAGGACCTGCTCTTTCGTCTCAAGGGAGTGACCATTTCGCTTCCACCGCTGCGGGAGCGCGGCCGCGACGACCTGCAACTGCTGGTCGAGCATTTCCTGCGAAGCGCCGCAAAGAGTCTGGGTCGGACGGCGCCCCCGATGCACCCGACGGCGCTCAAAAAGCTGGCGGCGCATTCCTGGCCGGGCAACATTCGCGAGCTGCAGCACGTGATCCGCCTGGCGGTGGTTACTTGCCGCGGATCGCAAATCGCGGCGAGCGACATCGAGTTCGACGCCGCGACGGCCGGCGGCGGCGACGCGGCGGCGGCGCCGAGCGAGTCGGACGTCGGCGCACACATCGCGCAGGGCGTGCGCGCGGCGCTTGCCGCAAACGAGACGAACCTCTATCACCGGCTCCACGACATCTGGGAAAGGGAGCTGATCCGGCAGACCTTGGCGGCATGCGGCGGCAACCAGGTCCAGACCGCCCGACGCCTCGGCATTTCGCGGAACGGACTCCGCGCGAAGATGCAAGCCCACGGCCTGGAGTAGCCGGTCACTTTCATTCGATCGAGTCCGGACGCCCATACGTCGTCCGTTTCGATTTGCGCAACTCGACTCTTGCCGCTGTCCCTGATGAGACCACGGATGGCAAAGCCGGCCCACGGATGAAGATCCGCGAATCCTGGGATCCCGGAAACCATCCGTGGGCCGGCTTTGCCATCCGTGGTCCGAATTCAAAGCGACCGACGGCCGGTGCGCATCGCACGAACAGTGGGTGTTCGCCGCTCGCACAGAGCTCGGTTCCAACCGGAGAGTCCCGAAGGAAACGGCGTCGGTCCTGTCGTGCGCATCGGCAGTCCGATGAAAAATGACTGCTGCGCTTGCTTGCGAGGCAAGTTGCTGCGCTGCCGGGTGTTGCGATCGATGGGAAGATCGCCTGCACGCCCCAATTCCGCGGCTGCTGTGAATCGCTCGACACGATTGGCGCCCTTGTTGCCTAAGGCTTCGGCGCCCGCGACCAATTGCGTCGGGGCGAACCATCACCTCTCAACTTCAAGGAACGTATCATGATCAGCCTCGCCAAGGAGTTCACCATGAATCGCAGTTCGCTCAACAGTCTCGGACCGGATTCGCGCGGTGTGTTGCTCGGCGTTCGCAGCAGCGCGGAGTTGATTCCCTGCTTCTTCGAAGTCAGCCGGACGAGAATGCCCATCCAGGTGCCCGCCCAGTTGTTGTCCGAGCATCGCCGCTCGGGACTTGGCGACATCGTCCTGACGGTCGCCGCCGAGGCGCGGCCGGTTCGCGAGCGGGCCGCGCTCCCTCAGCAGCGCGAGGCCAATCAATGGCTGGCGGAGATGGAAGATTTCGACCGTTTCTAGTCCTCACCCGGAGAAGGAGCCATGAATATGGTTTTGCGCGAACACGCCGTGAATGGCGTGATGGGCAGGCCGATCGAGATCCTGCTCGTCGAAGACAACCCCGACGATGCGTCTCTGACCATCGAGACGCTTCAGGAGGGGCGCATCCGCAACAACATCCACCTGGTCGAGGACGGCGTCGAGGCGATGGCCTTTCTGCGGCAGGCGCCGCCGCACCAGACGGCGCCCCGCCCCGACCTGATCCTCCTCGACCTGCAGCTCCCGCGCATGAACGGCCGGGAGGTGCTGGCGGAGATCAAGTGCGACTCGCGGCTGAAGCGCATCCCCGTGGTGATCATGACCACCAGCAGCGCTGAGCAGGACATCTTCAACTCGTACCAGCTCCACGCGAACTGCTACATCACCAAGCCGGTGGAGCTGGACGACTTCATCCTGGCGGTGCGGAAGATCGAAGATTTCTGGCTGACGATCGTCAAGCTACCGGCCGCCTGAATCGGCGTCGGAAGGGGTCGCGGCGTCGGAAGGGGTCGGGAGTCTTTTTCGGCCGGAATTGTGGCCACGTGGTTGCCGTGTTGACCGAAAAAGACTCCCGACCCCGTCCGGATCGGTGTGGTCGTCGGCGGCAGACGCCGCGGGGAGATGGAAATGAAAGCAGCTTCCGGCGCCCGGCTGCGACTCCGCCCAGATCGTTCCTCCGTGCCGCTCGACAATCTTACGGGCGTTCGCCAGTCCGAAGCCTGTGCCGGGAATCTTGCGGCTCAAGCGCTCGCCGATGCTGAAAATCCGCTCGAGGTATTGGGACTCGATCCCCATGCCGTTGTCCTGCACGGAGAAGCGCCACATCTTGCCTTCCCGGCGGGCGCCGACGTGAATCGTCGGCGCCGCGTCACCGCGAAACTTGACCGCATTTTGAATCAGGTTCTGAAACAAGAGAACGATTTCCGCGCGGACCCCCAGGACCGTCGGCAGCGCGTCAGACGTGATCTCGGCTTGAGCGTCTTCCAGGGCCGCTCGCAAGCTGCCGCAGACTTCGGAGAGGACGTCGGAGCAGTCCACGGGCGCGAATCCGCCTTCGCGTCCGATGCGGGAATGGGTGTGCAGGTCGGATATCAGTTGGTTCATCTGCCGGGCGTTGTCGACCGCTTTGGTCACGTATCCCTGGGCGGTTTCATCTAAGTCGTCGCGGCACCGTTTCTCCAGGAGCTGGATGTACCGCAGCAGCGTGCGGAGCGGCTCTCGCAGATCGTGCGAGGCGACGTAGGCGAACTGATCCAAAGCTTCGTTCGAGCGGCCCAACTCCTCGGCCCGCTGCTCCGATTCGGCCACCGCCTCCGCCACGCGACGCTCGAGGAGCTGATTCAGCCGCTCCATCGCCTCTTCCGCAAGTCGCCGCTCGGTGATGTCGAACGCCACTCCCTGGAGAAAGAGCGGACGCCCTTGCCCGTCCCGCACCACCTGCGCGTGGCCGTGAACCCAAACCACCCGTCCGTCCCGGGCGATGAAACGATACACGGAGTTGAAGGGCGCCCCCGTGGAGCACGTCTGCGCGAACTCTTCGTGCCAGCGGTCTCGATCGTCCGGGTGTAGCTGCCGATGCCAGAGCACGGGATCTTCCAGCCACTCCTTCTGCGAAAATCCCAACAGCGCCTCGATCTGCGGACTAACGTACAGCTCGCTGATCTCGGCGGCGCTTTCGTCCAACGCCGCCATGAAGGTGACCGCGGGGATCCCTTCGACGAGCGTTCGATAGCGGGCTTCGGCGTTGCGGAGATGCATCTCCGCCTGCCGACGCCGGCTGATGTCGCGAACCGTTGCGGCGACCAGCCGTTCGTCCTTCACCCGCAGCGGGCTGAGGCTGATCTCGACGGGGAACTCGCGCCCGCTCTTGTGCCGGCCGTACAAGTCCAACCCGGCGCCCATCGGCCGGACATGCGGATCGGCCATGTACGACGCCCGCTGCCCGACGTGGGCGCCGCGAAACCGTTCGGGAACCAGAATCTCCACCGGGCGCCCCAAGAGTTCTTCGCGGACATAGCCGAACAACTCCTCGGTGAGCCGGTTCACCAGGACGATCGCCCCCTCGGCGTCGGCGATAATCACGGCGTCGGGCGCCGACTCCAGCACCGCCCGCAACGTCGCCTCGCCCCAGGCCCGCTCGGCCGGGGGCTTTCCGGGAGGAAGCTGCGGCAGCGGAAGAGGCGTTTCGGCCGGTCGTCCGCCGCCGTTCGCGCTGCGCCGCATCGTCGCGGCGGCGCCGGGCAAGCCCGCGATGTTTCGCAGAGCCGCCTCGGCCTGTTCGTAGGAGAGTTCCTCCGGTTCATTCATCGGCGTTGGCTCCGCTGCCGACGACTTCCTTCTCTTCGGCCCAAAGCCTTCGGGCTTATCGGCCATTCGGGCGACGCATTATCGCCGGTCGGAATGCTCAAAACAAGAAAGAATTCGCGCGTCGGGAATAGGCGAATGGGCGACGCGCCGCGGCTACTCCAGCTCCACGCGGAAGGGGGCGGCGGGGAGGCCCGACTCGTTGACGAGGTTGCCTACCGGATTGGGCGCCCAGTTGTAACGAACCGCCTGCGGGTCGGAAACGAGCGGGTTGGTAAGCTCCACGGCCTTGCCGACGATTTTCGGAGAGGCCCAGACCCAGTCTCCGTCTTTGCCGCGCAGGGCGAAGCCGCCCAGGTCGGCGTCGAGCCGGGCGTGCAGCCCCTCGGCGTGTTCGAAGCGCACGATCACCTTTTGGCCCTTCTTCTCCGCCGACTTGAAGATCGGGCCGCTGTACTCCACGTCCTTGCCGTAATCCTTCGCCAGGGCCAATAGCGCCAGCCGCTTGCCCACGTCCTGTTTGTTCTTGGGATGGATGTCGCCCGCCTCGCCGATGTCGGTCGTCACGGCGATGGCCGCGTTCGGCGTCTTTGCGGCGGCCAGCATGGCGCCTTCGCGCACCAACACCCAGCCGTTCTCTTCGACCGGCGCCGCCTGACGCTGCGTATAGTTCGGCAACTGAACCACGTAGAAGGAAAAATCCCCCTGATTCCACAGCCGGCGCCA
This sequence comes from Planctomycetota bacterium, assembly GCA_019347795.1. GTDB lineage: Bacteria > Planctomycetota > Planctomycetia > Pirellulales > Pirellulaceae > JAHWKS01. The sequence goes on from JAHWKS010000184.1 coordinate 7,120, forward strand.
ATCGCGAATGAGCGTCATGAGCTGGCGCCCGTAGAGCTCGCTGAGAGCGCGGCTGTTGCGCTCCCCCTGATACCAGATGGCGCCGCGAATGGCATACGGCGCCAGCGGCGCGATCATGCCGTTGTAAAGCGCCGCGGGACGATTCTTGGCGAGACTTGCCGCCTGCCGGGCGTTGGCGGCCTTCGGCTCGGGGCGATTCTCCCAGGCATTCAGCACCGGCTGAAGCTCCTCGACCGCCTGCTGCGCGTCCAGGCTCGTCCAGGCCTCCACGGCCGTTCCGCCGACCGAGGTGTGGATCAGCCCCACCGGCACGTCCAGCTCCTGGTGGAGCATGCGGCCGAAGTAATATGCCGCGGCCGAGAAATTTCCGACGGTGGCCGGCGAGGCGACGACCCACGCGCTCGAGGTGTCTTCTTGCGGCTCGGCTGCGGCGCGGCGGGGAACGGTGAACATGCGAATTTGCGGATGCTCGCCCGCGGCGATCTCGCGCTGCGAATCGGCGGCGCGGGCCACGGTCATCGCCATGTTGGACTGGCCTGAGCAAAGCCAGACCTCGCCGACCAGCACGTCGCTCAGCGTCACCACGGCGTTGTCTTCGCCGCGGACCGTCAGCTCGTACGGGCCGCCGGCCTGCATCGGCTTCAGCCGCGCGACCCAACGGCCGGCGGAGTTAGCCTTCGCCTCATGCTCCTGGCCGGCGATCGAAAGTTTGACGACCTCGCCCGGCTCGGCCCAGCCCCAGACCGGCGCCTCGGCGTCCCGCTGCAACACCATGTGGGCGCCGAAGACTCCCGCCACACGAGTACGCGCGGCGGCATGATCGGCATGGGCGACGGCGAGTGCAAAAAGCAGCCAGGCGGCAGGGCGAGCGTAAGACACAGCATTGCTTCCGAGGACAGGATGATTGATGTATTCCGCAGATTATAAACGCCTGGGACGACGGTCGCGAATTTTCTTCGCGGCATTTGTGGCGCGATTCGCTACGAAACGCCTCTTTAGGCACGCTTGTTGCGGCGCTAAAGGAATCGAGCAGACGGATAAGCGGCTTCCTTCTCGGCGGCGTCGCTGCTCCTGGAGGAATGGCTCCGTCTTGTCCCATTCGGCGGCGAGGCGGGCGCCTTTTGAAAA
>JAHWKS010000185.1 GCA_019347795.1 Planctomycetota bacterium
CTGGTATCAGGGGGAGTCGAACGTCTCGCGGGCCGAGCAGTACGCCGAGCTGTTCCCGGCGATGATCACCGACTGGCGGAAGAATTGGGGGAAGGGAGAGTTCCCCTTCTATTTCGTGCAACTGGCGCCGTTCCGCTACGGGAACCAGGACCCGCGGGCGATGGCCGAGCTGCGCGAGTCGCAGATGGCGGCTCTCGAGCTGGAAAACACCGGCATGGCGGCGACGGTGGATATCGGCAACGTGAAAGATATTCACCCGAAGAACAAGCAAGAAGTCGGCCGCCGCCTCGCCCTGGCCGCCTTGGCGAACACCTACGGCCAGGATGACCTGGTCTACTCGGGTCCGATCTTCCAGAAGGCGGAGAAGGAGGGCAGCGCGATCCGCATTCACTTCGACCACGTCGGCGGCGGACTGACCACCCGCGACGGCAAGTCGCCGACCGACTTCGCCATCGCCGGCGAAGACGGCGAGTTCGTCCCCGCCGAAGCCCGCATCGACGGCGACACGGTCATCGTCTCCAGCAGCGAAATCGAAAATCCCGAGCAGGTCCGCTTCGCCTGGCGCGACGACGCCGAGCCGAACCTGATGAACCAAGAAGGCCTCCCCGCAAGCCCCTTCCGCACGGACGATCTCGAGATGGTGACTGCGGGGCGACGATAAACGGGATTTGCTCCGGCGCCGGCAATTTCCAAGCCCCAAGGGGGCGGTTCTATGCCGGCCGAGGCTGCTTAAGGAGCAAACACGCAGGCATCCTTACCTCGTTCCACCGGTGGGGCAACCCCGCCGGGACGCGCGGCAACTTTGGCTACGCAGGAACCTACGCCGCCTTTCCCTTCTTCAATACGCCCCCGGCGTGCCCTGCCTGGCCGAAGGCGGTCATGCGGGCGATGCAGATTTGCTTCATCGCCTCGCGGGCGGGCTCCAGGTACTTGCGGGGGTCGAACTCTGCGGGCTTGGTCACGAGCACCTTGCGGATGGCGGCGGTCATCGCCAGGCGGTTGTCGGTATCGACGTTGATCTTTCGCACGCCGTGCTTGATTCCGCGCTGGATCTCCTCGACCGGCACGCCCCACGTCTGCTTGATGCCGCCGCCGTACTGGTTGATCTCGTCCTGCAGCTCCTGCGGCACCGATGAGCTGCCGTGCATTACCAAATGGCAGTTCGGCAGCCGGCGGTGGATCTCCTCAATCCGCCTCATGTCGAGAACCTCGCTGTCCGGCTTGCGGGTGAACTTATACGCCCCGTGGCTGGTGCCGATCGCCACCGCCAAAGCATCGACTCCCGTCTTCCGCACGAAATCCTCGGCTTGGGCCGGGTCGGTGAGAAGCTGATCGTGCGACAACGCGCACGTGGCGCCGTGTCCGTCCTCCGCCTCGCCTTTCCCGGACTCCAGGGAGCCGAGGCAGCCGAGCTCCCCTTCCACCGACACGTTCTTCGGATGGGCCATCTGGACCACCTTTTTGGTCACGTCCACGTTGTACTCGTACGTTGCCGGCGTTTTGCCGTCTTCCTCGAGCGAGCCGTCCATCATCACCGAGGTGAAACCCTGCTCAATGGCCGACTGGCACGTCTTCGCGCTGTTGCCGTGGTCCTGGTGCATGACAATCGGAATCTGCGGATAGAGCTCCGCGGCGGCCAGCATCAAGTGCCGCAGGTAGGCGTCCTGGGAATACTTCCGCGCCCCGCGGGAAGCCTGGACGATGACCGGCGCGTCCACTTCCTTGGCTGCCTCCATGATCGCCTGAATCTGCTCCATGTTATTCACGTTGAACGCCGCCACGCCGTAGTCGTTCTCAGCGGCGTGGTCGAGCAAAGTGCGAAGAGGGATCAAGGGCATGATTGGATCTCCACGAAAGCGGCGAAATTAAAGGAGGCGCCCGATAGTATCCGGCTGATGTCCGAATCCGACAAGGGCGGGGGGCGCGAGCCGCGAACCGCCGGAGGCCGGCGAACCCACTGCTGATTGCCAATCGCGCGGGCACGCGCCACAATAGAGGGAGCTTGCCTGCCCCCTTCAACCCTCGGCTGGAATATGCCCGTCGCGACCCCCAGCGCGTTTTTCGAAGTATTGGAAAAAAGCCGGCTTCTGCCTGCCGAGCAACTGGAATCGCTGCGAGAGTCGCTGGCCGACGTACCGGACGGCAAGGCGGCCGCGGTCCGGCTGGTGAAGGAAGGCGTTCTCACCCGCTGGCAAGCGGGGGCGCTGTTGTCCGGCAGCGCGAATCTGACGATCGGCAAGTATCACCTGCTGAGCCAGCTCGGATCGGGAAAAACCGGCCGCGTGTTTCTCGCCCGGCATGCCGAGATGGGGCGCCAGGTAGCGATCAAGATTCTCCCGCGCCGCGCCGACGCCTCGTCGAATAACCTTCAACAGTTTCAGGAGCAGGCGCGGGCGGTTTCTTCGCTGGATCATCCGAACCTCATTCACACTTACGATGTGGACAGCGAGGCCGATCAGTTCTACCTGGTAATGGAGCATTTCCCCGGCGGCGATCTGGCGGCGGTGGTGGAGAAGGAAGGGCCGCTGGAGTTCTCGCGTGCGGCGGACATCGTCCGGCAGGGCGCCGAGGGACTCGCCCATGCGGCCGAGAAGGGGATGACCCACGGCGACATCCGCCCGGACAGCATCGCCGTCGATCATGCGGGGCGGGTGAAGATCCTTCACCTGGGCATGGTCGAGTTGGCGGGCGTGGAAATGCGCACGCTCAACAAGAAGGATCCCGCGACCGCCGACTACGCCGCACCCGAATTCACCGGCGGGAACGCCACGGCCGCCTCGGATCTCTATTCGCTGGGATGCGTGCTGTACTTCCTGCTGACGGGCAAGCCGCCGTTCGGCGAGGGAGATTTCGCTGCGCGGAGGCGGCAGCACCAGAGCGTCCCGCCCGCGGCCGTCGCCGCCGCTCGTCCCGAGACGCCGGCGGACTTGGCCAAGCTGTGCCAGAAGATGATGGCGAAGAAGCCGGAGAATCGCCCCGAGTCGGCCCAGGCCGTCGCCGCTGCGTTGGCGGCGTGGTTGGCAGACAATCCACTGCCCCAGGCGCGGGCGGGTTCAAAGAGCGATGCGGACCTGCGAACCGCCGCGCCCCTTCCGGGCGGCGAGAAGAAGGTTCCGCCGCATACAGGCGCCGCAGCGACGGCCGCAGCCGCCGATGCCCCGGCGCCGAACTTCAACTTCGATTCGCCGAAGCCGCCGGTGAAGCGCAGCGAGACAACGCCCGCTGTGAGCGACACCGCCGCGGAAGGAGCGGCGCCCGCCAAGAAGAAAATGGCCAAGGGCGCCAAGAAGCCGCTCGATCGCCGGCTGGTGATCGGGCTGGCGGCGGGGGGCGGGATTGCACTCTTGGCGCTCCTTGCTGTCGGCGCCTTTTTCGCCTTCGGCGGCGGCGAGCCGGAACAGGTCGCGGAGGCGACGGCTGACGCAGCCGCCGAGAGCGAGTCGGAAGTGCTCGACGGCGCCGTACTGGACGAGGAGACGCTCGAGGGCGATCTGTTCTCGTCGAGCGACGACGAGGCGCCCGCCGAAGCTGCCGACTCCGCTTTTGCCGCCGCGACCGACGACAGCGACTCCGATGAACTGTTGGCATCCGCCGCGCCGGTCGAGGAGGCGGACGCTGCGGCGGAGCCGACCGAGCCAGAACCCGCCGTCGAAGCCGCCAGCGGCGCCGAAGCCCAGCCTCCCGCTCCCAGCGAGACAACGTCCGAAGCGCCCGCCGAACCCGAACCCGAACCTTCCGCATCGGCCGCTTCTGAAACCCCGGCCGAATCGCCGCTGCCGAAGGAGGCCCCCAAACCCGCCGAGAAGAAACCGGAGGCCAAGCCGGAGCCGGAGCCCAAGCCCAAGCCGAAAGAGCCGTTCGCCGACTTCGCCCAATCCGCCGTCTCGCTTCCTCCTTTGGAGACTGAAGAAGGCGCCGCCGCATCCCTACAACCGGTTTCTCTGGGGAAAGTGTACGACGACCCGGAGGCGGGGGTGTTCGTCCGGCTGGTGGGCGGAGACACGGCTCATGACGGGCGAGAGGTTTTCACCCTGGAGCAGGACGATCCGAGCTTCCGCAACCGCGCGTGGACCGTCAACCTGGGCGAAGAGGCGCCGGTCACCGTCGCCAGGCTTTCGCTGGACGATCAGGACAACCTGATGTTTCAGTGGACGCCGGAGTCGGCGGAGCAAAAGGACGCCAACTACCTGCGCAACTGCATGTTGAACATTCAGATCGGCGACAAAATCAAAGACGCCGTTCTCCGCGAGCCGGAAATCGTCGAGCCGATTTCGGTCAGCCTCAGCAAGCCCTCGCCGCGCCCGCCGCAGATCGACCTGGCGTACCCGCCGGCGGAGGAGAACCTGCAGGTTGAGATCACCGAGTTGGAAGGCCCGTTCCCCAACCACACCTTCGCGCCGCAGAACACGATCAAGGCTTCGCGAGACACGGCGCAAATCCTCTTCGGCGATCCGCCCACCCAATTGCTGGTTCTGCAGGTTCAAACTTCGATGTCGCGAGGTCGATTGGGGATTGCCCTGACTCCTTTCATCAACATGGGAGGCCGGCCCGTGCGACTCAAGCCCGGCGCCCTCGAGCAGGCCGCGGCGACTTACCAGGCGCAGTATCAGCAAGCGAACAACCTAGTCACCGCGAAGGCGGGGCCCGAGCAGTTGCGAAAGCAAATGGAGCAAAACCTGCCCGTACTGCAGGCGATGGCCTCGCAGTACGCCGACCTGGCGCAGAAGGCAGGCCAGATCGACGCGTCAGGCAAGATCCACTTCCGCGTCTTCTTCACCGTCGGCCAGCATCAGGTGGATATCATCAAGACCAACGCTCCCGCCCCCGCAGCCAAGGAGCAGCCGTAGGCCAGGCAGCGCACATCCCCGCAATTCGGCGCCGCGGTTCCTGTGCGCTTGCGGCGAGGCATGGACGGCGCCAAACTGGTGAAAGCCAGCCCGCCTCTTCGTCGCCAGACGCCCTGCCGCCAGACGCCCTGCCGCCAGACACCCTGCCGCCAGACACCCTGCCGCCAGACACCCTGCCGCCATGCCCTTCCGTTTCACGATCGCGACGCTGCCCGCCGCCGCAGTCCGGGCGCTGGTCCTGGTGTTGATCTTGCACACGGCGCCGGCAATGGGCGAAGGGGATGACAATTTCTTCGATCACTGGGCCTTCCAGCCTTTGACGATGCCGACGCCGCCGCGTCCGCCGTCGCCGGATTGGGAGCAAACGCCCCTCGACGCGTTTGTCGCCACGAAGCTCGCCGAACACGACCTCGCCCCGTCGCCGCCGGCCGACCGCCGGACCTTGATCCGCCGCATCACGTACGGTCTCACAGGGCTACCGCCGACGCGGGAAGAAGTCGAGCGATTCATGAACGACGCCGCGCCCAACGCATACGAGCGAGCGGTAGACCGCTTGCTCTCGTCGCCGCATTACGGAGAGCAGTGGACGCGGCATTGGCTCGACGTAGCCCGCTACTCGGATACCAAGGGTTACGTCTACGCCCGCGAGGAGCGGTTCTGGACGCATGCGTGGGCGTATCGCGATTGGGTGGTGCGGGCGCTGAATGAGGACATGCCGTACAATCGCTTCCTGCTGCTCCAGTTGGCGGCCGACCAGGTTGCCGATCGCCGGAAGAATGATCTGGCGGCGATGGGATTCCTCACGCTCGGCCGTCGCTTCCTCGGCGTGCGGCGGGAAGTAATCGACGACCGCATCGACGTGCTCTGCCGCGGCACGATGGCGCTCACCGTGAGTTGCGCCCGCTGCCATGACCATAAATACGATCCGATTCCCACCGCGGACTACTACTCGCTCTACGGCGTGTTCGATAGCTGTCTCGAAAAGCTGCAGGTGCTCGATGAAAGCCCGGGCGACGAGGCGTTTCGCGCCGAGTTGGCGAAGCGGCAGGAAGCGCTGCGGGCGAAGCTGAGGCAGTACGCCAACGAATCGTCGCAGCGGGCTCGCGAGCGGATTGCCGATTATCTCTTCGCGCAATCGGAGCTGCACAAGTTTCCCGCCGACGGCTTCGACCAGATTTTTCAGAAGAGCGACCTGCTGCCGGCCTTCGTGCGGCGATGGGAACGCTACCTGCGGCAGGCGAAGCTCGAAGGCGATCCCATCTTCACGATGTGGCATGCATACGCGGAGCTGGCGCCGGCGAGGTTCTCCGATCAGGCGGCGGAAGTCGCGGCTCGCTTCCTTGCGTCCCCGGAGAGCGTTCATCCGGCAATCGCAGCCGCCTTCGCAACGCCGCCACAGTCGTTCCGCGAAGTGTGCGACCGGTACGGAGCGGTGTTTGGGGAGGTCGATCGGCAGTGGCAGGCTGCGCTCGCCGCCGCCGAGGATGGCTCGCCGCCGACTTTGCTCGATGATCCCGACGCCGAGGCGCTGCGGCAGGCGCTCTACGGCGAGGATGCGGCGTGTCGCGTTCCCGACGGTCCGATCTCGCATTCCGAGACCTTCTTCGATTCCGGCAGCCTGACGGAGTTGTGGAAGCTGCAAGGAGAGGTGGATCGCTGGCTCATCAACTCCCAGGCGCCGGTACGGACCGCGCTGACGCTGGTCGATCAGGCCGAGCCGGTCGAGCCGCGCGTGTTCCGCCGCGGCAATCCGCTCAACCTCGGCGAGGACGTTCCGCGACGCTTCCTTTCGGTCCTCGGCGGCGAAGAGCGAGGACCGTTCGAGGTCGGCAGCGGCCGGCTGGAGCTGGCTCAGGCGATTGTCGATCCGCAGAATCCGCTCACCGCGCGGGTGATCGTCAACCGCGTCTGGGCGCATCACTTCGGCGCCGGCCTGGTAACCACGCCCAGCGATTTCGGCCTGCGGGCGGACCCGCCTTCGCACCCGGAGTTGCTCGATTGGTTGGCGGCGAGGTTCGTGCAGGACGGCTGGAGTCTTAAGCAGCTTCACCGATGGATCGTGCTCTCGGCGACGTACCGGCAGTCTTCGGCGCCGCCGAGTGATCTCGCGCAGCGGAAGCGGTTGATGCAGGTGGATCCTGACAACCGATTGTTGTGGCGGATGAATCCGCGGCGTCTCACCTTCGAGGAAACCCGCGATTCGCTGCTCCAAGCGACCGGGTCGCTGGACCGCGCGATCGGCGGTAAGCCGGCGAATCTGTTCGCGCAGCCGTTCCCCCGGCGACGCACGCTGTATGGCCTGATTGATCGGCAATACTTCCCCAGCACGCTCCGCATCTTCGACTGCGCCAGCCCCGACCTGCACACGCCCGAGCGGAGCGAGACGACCGTGCCGCAGCAGGCGCTGTTCTTCCTGAATCACCCGCTTATGGTCGAGCGCGCTCAAGAGTTGGCGAAGCTCGCTCGTGAACTCAAAGACCCCCGTGAAGGCGTGGCGCGTATATTCCAGCGAGCGTATCAGCGCGACCCCAGCGAAACCGAAATCACAGACGCATTGAAGCTGCTCCGGTCGGTCGAAGGCGAAGCCTTTCAGCCGCCGCAAACCGCGGCCGACTGGCAATACGGCTACGGCGCTTTCGACGAAGCGACGCAGCGCGTCGCCGGCTTCATGCCGCTCCCTCACTTTACCGGCGACGCCTGGCAGGGCGGACCGAAGCGGCCCGACGACAAGCTGGGCTGGGTGCAGCTTACCGCTACGGGCGGCCATCCCGGGAACGATCGCCGACACGCCGCCGTGCGCCGCTGGACGGCGCCGCGCGGCATGACGATCGCCATCCGTTCGCACCTCGTGCACGAAGCCCCCGCCGGCGACGGCGTCCGCGCATTCATCGTCAGCTCGGAGCAAGGCCTGCTAAACTCCACGTCGATTCACCAGGATGCGGCCGATTTGAACATGGACGCATTGGAGGTTAAGCAAGGCGCCACAATTGACTTCGTCATCGATATCGGAGAAGTCCTGAACAGCGATCAGTTCCTGTGGACGGCGACCCTTGAAGAGCAACCCGGTTCCACCGTGTGGAACTCCGCCACCGACTTCCCCACCGTCGCCGCAGCGCGGCTGGACGGGTGGGAAATGCTGGCGCAGGTCGTGCTGTGCGCGAATGAGTTTCTGTTCGTCGATTAGAGGCAGCCATGCATCCGATGCTCACTCGCCGTGATCTGCTGGGCCGCTCCGCTTTGGGGCTTGGATCGTTGGCTCTGGCCGGCGTGTTGGGAGATGATCGGCGTCTGGCGGCGGCGCCGAATCGTCCGAGCGGCCCGCTTGATGTCCGCCCGCCCCATTTCCGCCCGCGGGCGAAACGCGTCATCCACTTCTT
>JAHWKS010000186.1 GCA_019347795.1 Planctomycetota bacterium
AAGGCGAGACGCTGGGCCTCTTGGTCCGTCCCGCCGCCGTCCGCGGCAAGCCCACCTGGTCCGACGTGCAGTTCCGGGTCGAGCCAAAAGTAGTAGGCGCCATCCGTGTGCCGTCTGCTGGAAACGGCACACGAATGGCGCCTACTACTTTACGACAACTTCGCATCGAAGTGACTCGCTGTCGCGGGGGACCGGGAGGCGGCGCGGCGGAAGTCGATTTCGATGAAGCAACCGGCGTCTTGCGCGGAGCAAGTCCCTATGAAGAAACGCATCCTGTGCCTGTGGCTCCCCCGCTGGCCGATCCAGCGGCGCATCGTCGCCCAACCATCGCTTAGCGGCCGGCCGATCGTCCTCCACGCCCGCGACCCGCGTCGCGGCGAGTGCGTAGCCGTCTGCTCCACCGCCGCGGTGCGTCAAGGAGTGCGCGCCGGCATGCCGCTGGCCGAGGCGACGTCGCTAATGCGGAATGAAGGAGAAGTGTGGGATGGGATTCACTCTTCTGATTCCGCATTCCGCATTCCGCATTCCGCATTTCTTTTCCCTCATCAGCCCGACGCCGATCGCCAAGCTCTCCTCCAATTGGCCGCCTGGTGCGAGCAGTTCAGTCCGCAGGTGGGTTTAGAAACGCATCCCGAGCCGCAATCGCTGCTTTTGGACGTGACCGGTCTGGGTCCGCTCTTCGGCGGCGAGGAGGAGTTGGCCTGGCGGGTGATCAAAGCCTTCGGCCGCCGCGGCTACTGGGTCCGCGTCGCGGTGGCCGACACCCTCGGCGCCGCCTGGGCCGTCAGCCGCTACGGCCCCGTAGGTAAAAAAGTAGTAGGCACACTCCGTGTGCCGTCTGCTGAAAACGGCGCCCGGAGTGTGCCTACTACTATGAATGTCTCCGCGCCGCGAATCATTCCGCCCGGCGAACACCTCCGTGCCCTTGCGCCGCTGGCGGTCGAATCTCTCCGCTTACCCGCGCCGACGCTCAAAGCGTTGCACCAACTAGGCGTCTACCAGATCGGCCAGGTGCGGGAGCTTCCGCGGGCGAGCCTCACGTCGCGGTTCCAGCATGAAGGCGCCTGCGTGCTTTTGGAGCGATTGGACCAAGCCTTCGGCGCCGTGGAGGAGCTCATCACGCCGCATCGCCCGCCGCCGGAGTTCCGCGCGGAGCGCTGCTTCGAGCATCCGCTGGATTCCCTGTGGGAGGTGGGCGCCGTTCTGGCCGAATTGTTCCAGAGCGTCTGCCGCGAACTCACGGCCCGCGACCAGGGCGCGCTCCAGGCGCTCTGTCGGCTGGACTGCGAAGGGGGCGAAGTGCGCAAGCTCGACCTCGGCCTCTTTCAGCCGACGGCCGCCGCCGAACGTCTCTTGGAACTGGCCGCGCTGCAACTGGAGCGGACTCGCCTCCCCGGCGTCGTCGGCCGCGTGGGGGTGGAAGTCCCGCTCGCCACCCCGCTCTCCGTCCGCCAGCAATCGCTGTTCACGGAGACAGGCCGCGCCCGGCCGCGCGAGCTATCTCTCCTGATCGACCGCCTCAGCAGCCGCCTGGGCCCCCAGCGCGTCGTGCGTCCCCGGCTCCTGCCCGACGCCCAGCCCGAACGCTCCTACTGCGAAGAAGAGCTGGTGGGAATGCGGAATGCGGAGTGCGGAACGCGGAATCGAAAGAGCCGAAAGCAAAATCAATCTCAAAATCATTCCGCATTCCGCACTCCGCATTCCACATTCTCTTTCCCTCTCCGCCAGTGGCCCTCCCCCATTCCGATCGAGGTGATCGCGGCGGCCGACGGTCCTCCCGCCGCTTTCCGCGTCGGCCGGCGCCGCTTCCGCGTGCATCGTTGGTGGGGACCCCAGCGGATCGAAACCGCCTGGTGGCGCGGCCGCAGCATCCGCCGCGATTATTACCAGATCGAAACCACCACCGGCGCCCGCTACTGGCTCTACCGCCAGTTACGCAATCGCAGATGGTTTCTCCACGGAGACTACGGCTGACGCGTTTAACCGCGTGCCCAACGGGCCGCGCGGGGACGAGTCACGTACAACGCCTCTCACGATGTTCGCCCGAGATCTCGCGCGGCCCGCTGGGCACGCGGTTAAACGATGAAATACGCCGAGTTACATTGCAAATCGAACTTCTCCTTTCTGGAAGGCGCTTCGCATGCGGAGGAGTTGGCGACGCAGGCCGCGGAGTTGGGGTACGCGGCGCTGGCGGTCACCGATCGCAATTCGCTCGCCGGAGTGGTGCGGGCGCATCTGGCGGCGAAAGAGATTGGGTTGAAATTGGTTGTGGGGGCGGAGATCACGCCCCTCGATGCGCCGCCGGTCGTGCTCTGGGCAACGGATCGTCGATCGTATGGACGATTGTCGCGGTTGATTACCGCCGGACGCAGACGGGCGCCCAAGGGCGAATGCCATCTCACCCTGGACGACATCGCCGCACACGCCGAAGGACTGCTGGCGGGCGTTGTAGCGGGACCTTTGGGCGAAAGCAGGTCCCGGCCGCCGGACGGGACCTTCGCAAAAAGGGGTCGGGAGTCTTTTTCCGGCGGACTGGGTTTGTTTTATCCAGACTCATGGACGGAAAAAGACTCCCGACCCCTTTTTGCATACCGCGAGATCTTCGGCGACCGTTGCTATCTGCTGGCGGAGCTGCATCGTGGGCCGAACGATGAGCAGCGGCTTGCGGAGTTTCTTCGGCTATCGAAAGAGGCTCGCGTTCCGCTGGCGGCGGCGGGGGATGTGCACTATCACGCGCCGGGGCGGATTGTGCTGCAGCATACGCTCACGGCGATCCGGCACGGCGTGACCGTGGCCGAGGCGGGGGAGCGGCTGTTCTCCAACGCCGAGCGCCACCTGCGGCCGATCGAGGAGATCGCGTCGCTCTTCGCCGCCGCGCCGGAGGCGGTTCATCGCACGCTCGAGATCGCCGATCGCTGCCGCTTCTCGCTCGACGAGCTCAAGTACGAATATCCCGAGGAGCTGGCCCCCGCGGGAATGACCCCCATCGCGTATCTCAAGCAGATGGCGTGGAAAGGCGCCAGGAAGCGCTACCCGCACGGCGTGCCGGCGAAGGTGCAGAAGCTGCTCGCGCATGAGCTGGAGTTGATCGAGGACCTGCACTACGAGGCGTACTTCCTCACGGTGTTCGACCTGGTGCGGTTCGCCCGCCGCCGCGGGATCCTCTGCCAGGGACGCGGCTCGGCGGCCAACTCGGTGGTCTGCTATTGCCTGGGAGTCACGTCGGTCGATCCCGGGCGGATCGACGTGCTCTTCGAGCGGTTCGTGAGCCGTGAGCGGAATGAGGCGCCCGATATCGACGTCGATTTCGAACACGAGCGCCGTGAAGAGGTGCTGCAATATCTCTACGACAAGTACGGCCGCGAGCGGGCGGGGATGACCGCCACCGTGATCGCCTACCGCACCCGGTCCGCGATCCGCGACGTGGGCAAGGCGCTGGGGCTTTCGCTGGACCGCGTGGATCGGCTGGCGAAGCTGGTCGAGGGGCAGCACTACGAGCCGGACCTTCCCCAGCGCTGCCGGCAGGCGGGGATCGATCCCGAGTCGGAAGTCGGGCAGCGGCTTGTGTACCTGGTGAACGAGCTGGCCGGCTTCCCGCGGCATCTTTCGCAGCACGTGGGCGGGATGGTCATCACCCAAGGTCCGCTGTGCGAGCTGGCGCCGATCGAGAACGCCGCCATGGAAGGCCGCACCGTCATCGAGTGGGACAAAGACGACCTCGACGAGCTGGGCATTCTCAAGGTCGATTGCCTGGCGCTGGGCATGCTCACCGCCATCCGCAAGTGCTTTGAGATGATCCGCGAGACAACTGGCCGCGAGCTGACGCTGGCCAACGTGCCGCCGGAAGACCCGGCCGTGTACCGGATGATCCAGCAGGCCGACACCATGGGCGTGTTCCAGATCGAAAGCCGGGCCCAGATGGCGATGCTGCCGCGGCTCAAGCCGCGCTGCTGGTACGACCTGGTGATCCAGGTGGCGATTGTCCGGCCCGGGCCGATCCAGGGCGACATGGTGCATCCTTACCTTCGCCGCCGCGCGGGGCTGGAGCAGGTAATGTATCCCAACCGCGCGATCCGCGAGGTGCTCTGCAAGACGCTGGGGGTTCCGCTCTTTCAGGAGCAGGCGATGCGGCTGGCGGTGGTCGCCGCCGGCTTCACGCCGGGAGAGGCGGACCAGCTTCGCCGCGCGATGGGCGCCTGGCGCCGGCCGGGGGTGATCGACAACTTCCGCAAGAAGCTCTTGGCGGGGATGACCGCCCGGGGGCTCTCGCCCCTCTTCGCCGAGCAGGTGTTCAACCAGATTCGCGGCTTCGGCGAGTACGGTTTCCCCGAATCGCACGCCGCCAGCTTCGCGCTCTTGGTGTACGTCTCGGCCTGGCTCAAGCACTACTACCCGGCGGCGTTCACCGCCGCGACCCTCAACAGCCAGCCGATGGGCTTCTACGCACCGGCCCAACTGGTGCAGGACGCCAGGAAGCACGGCGTGGCGGTGCTGCCGGTGGACGTGAACGAGAGCGAATGGAATTGTCGATTGCGGAATGCGGAATTCGGAACGTTGCAAATGCGGAATGCGGAATTCGGAATGCGGAATGAAAAGAGTCAGAATCAACTCTATTCCGCATTTCTCAGGCTCGGCTTTCGTCTCATCTCCGGCTTTTCGCAGCAGCACGCTTCTGCAATCACGCACGCCCGCTCCTCCGGCCCTTTCCGGTCGGTGGAGGATTTTACGAAGCGCACGCGGCTGGGGAAGTCGGTGGCGGCGAAGCTGGCGGAGGCGGATGCGTTCGCCTCGTGCGGGTCGGATCGGCGGTTGGCGCTGTGGGATGCGCTGGCGCAGGAGAAGGCGCCGCGGGAGCGATCGCTGCTGGACGCGATGGAGGTGGAAGAGGAGAAGCCGTCGTTGCCGGAACTCTCGCCCGAGGAGCAGGTCTTCGCCGATTATCGGGCCGCCGGCTTATCGCTCCGCGGGCATCCGATCGAGTTCTACCGCGAGCGGCTGGAGCAACTGAAGGTCGTGCCGATCGAACGGCTGGAGAAGCTGCCGCACAACCGCGTGGTGCGGATCGGCGGGATCGTCCTCTTGCGGCAGCGGCCCGCAACGGCCAAGGGGATCACATTCGTCACGCTGGAGGACGAAACCGGCGCGGCGAACCTGGTGCTCTTCCATCAAATCTGGCGGCAGTTCTACCAGATCGTCCGCGCCGCCCCCGCCTGGATCGTCCAAGGCCGATTGGAGCACGTCGGAAGCGTCATCCACGTCATCGTCAGCCGGGTGGAAGATCTCAGCCAGCAGATGCGAACGCTCAACACGAAATCGCGAGACTTCCGATAGCCCACAAAACATAAGAAAGAGGAACGCTAATCTGCACTAATCGACGCTTATTAATTAGCGAAGATCAGCGTCGATTAGTGTTCCCTTCCTTGAACACTAATCCATTCGTCCCGTTCAGGGCGCTCTATTCATCTGCCGCTTTCATCCACGGCGTCAGCGTCGGCTCGTAGGAGCAGATCTCTTCGTCGCGGAAATAGAGGGGGATCTCGCGGGCGGCGGCTTCGGGACCGTCGGAGGCATGCACGAGGTTCATCTGGCGGCTGCTGCTGTAGTCGCCGCGGATCGTGCCGGCCGCCGCCTTCAGGCCGCTCGTGGCGCCGAGCATCTCGCGCACCACGCGGATCGCCTCCAGCCCCTCCACGACCATCGCCAGCACCGGCGCCCCTGTGATGAACGCCTCCAAGCCCGGGTAGAACGGCTTGTTCACATGCTCGGCGTAATGCTGCTTCGACAACTCGGGTGTGATCCGCATCAGCTTCACGGCGATGAGGTTCAGCCCTTTATCCTCAAAGCGGGCGATGATCCGTCCCGTCAATCGCCGCTGCACGCAATCGGGCTTGAGCAAAACAAGGGTCCGCTCCATAACTCTTCGTTCCTGACTCGATGAATGCCAGTTCGTCGCGAGATTTTAGGTCATTCTCGCGAACCTCACAACACGATCGGCTAGAACTCTTGCGGGCCTGTCGGCGGCGGAACGACTTCGACTTCTTCAGGCGTCGGCATCGGCGCCGTTTCCGGCGGGGCGACGGGTGGAAGAGGCGGAGCCGCGTATACCGGGTGCGACTCCCAACGGTCGGGTCCGGTTTGCACTTGCATTCGCCCGACAGGCTGTCGCGCTGCAAAGTCGTTTCGCCACGGCCGCAGCCACAGCCACCCTTTCGGCAACGGCTCGCTCAACAGCGGAATGGTGGGATAGTAGTATGCTCCATTGGCGGGCGGGAACCCCGACCGCCATCGGAGCACGTCGTTCAACTCCACCTGCCGGCGGACCGCCGCCTGCCGCGCGGCTTCGCCGATTGCGTGCGCTTCGGCCGATGCGTCGATCTGGCCGTAATCAACAAGCTCCTCTGCACGACCGACGGTCGCCAAGAGGAACGCGATCCCGACTCCCGCAGTCCAAGCCTTAACACGCATTGATCGATCCTTCGTGGCGAATGGAATGCGGCCCGATCTCATCAGCATACGGCGGCAGGTCCTCCCCGGAAACCCGACACTTGGTTGCCCGGTTTTCGAAAGTAATCGTAGAATGAATGCGGGGCATCTCTGAGCCGGTCTCTCAATGACTCTTTCGCGCGAGGAACATCCCGACTTGCCCTCCGCCGTTCAGTGGCGCGGCGCGCTGCGGAGCAGCGTCTCGGGGCTGGTGTCGATCGTGGTGCACATGGCGATCATCCTCACGCTGGGGCTGGTCACCTGCAACTCGCGCGGCGAGGGAGAAGGGGCCGGCGAAGAGGTTCTGCTGGGCGAGCTGCCCGAGGTGATTCTCACCGCTTCGTCCGATGAGCAACTCGATGCGACTCCAATCGCATCGCAGCCGCAGGCTGAAGAAGAGTTCCAGGCGCCGCTCGATATCGCTCCGCAAATCGACAACAGCGCCGCCGCGTTTCAAATCGACGTAGTGAGTCTTGCCCCCAGCGGCGCCTCGTCAGGCAGCGCGGAGTTCGGCGCCGTGGGAGGCGGCGGCGGCGCAGCCGGCGGCGGCGCCAGCTTCATGGGCGTCTACGCCCACGGCAACCGCTTCTGCATCATCGCCGATTGCTCCGGCAGCATGCGCGGCCCCAAACTGGAGCATGTGAAGACGGAGATTCTCGAAACCATTTCCGGCATGGGACGGCAGGCCCGCTTCCAGCTCGTGTTCTTCCATTCCCGCGAGAATCCGTTTCCCCGGCCCGGGTGGCGCAATCCCCGGCGCGACCACGCGGAGGTGCAATCGTGGCTGAACTCCGTCGAAGCCGGCGGAGGCACGCATCCCACGCCCGCCTTCCGCATCGGGCTTTCGCTCTCGCCGCGGCCGGACGCGATCTTCTTCATGACCGACGGGCAGTTCGATCCGGCGGTGGTGGAGGATGTGGCGGCGCTCAATCATGAGGGACAGCGGCGGGTCAAGATCAACACCATTTCCTTCATCGACCGCAGCGCCGAACACCAGATGCGGCGGATCGCGGAAGACTCGGGAGGCGTCTATCGCCATGTGGCAGGGTTTTAGATTTGTTCAAGGTTTGACTGCTTTTGGATCGATGGCCGCCGTCGTGCTATGGGCGGCGGCGCCTGCATATGCCGATCGCATCATTCTGCGGAACCTGACCGTCATCAGCGACAAGACGGTCACTGCGTTCGACGAAGACGGCGTGCGGCTTTCCGACGGCGGCGTGATTCGCTGGGATGAGATCGAACGAGCAACCGTGGCGCCGGACAAGCAGGCCGCCTTCGACGCGATGCTGTCGGAGTTGGGAACGCATCTCTATCGCATTCGCCAGCGGCTCTCGGTCGGCGATTACAAGGGGCTGCTCTCGCACGCGGAGGCGGTCTATCCGCGGTATCAACAACGGCGAAGCGAGACGGCCTACATGGTCTGCCAGGCGGTGATGTGGGGCCGGTTGGCCGTGAACCGCCGCGAGGAGGCGATCGAACCGTACTGGCGATGCTTCGAGCTGCTGCGCCGCGCCGGCGGCAATTCGATCGATCTGCCGGGCGACCGCCGATTGCAGTTCGACCCCGAAACCGGCGTCACGTCCGAGCTGCTCCCGGTGTGGTTCGACGCCGATGCGGCGGGCAAGGTCTTGGACGACGTCCTCAACGCGGCGGCGCAGTTGAGCAAGCCGCTCCCGGAGGCGACGCGAATCTACTACGGCACGCTCGCCCTCGCCGCTGGAGAAAACGACA
>JAHWKS010000187.1 GCA_019347795.1 Planctomycetota bacterium
CGCCGAAGAGCTGCAGCGTCTGCCGCCGCCGCGAGACGCGTCGCCCCTGCAGCGGGCCCTCGCGCGGCTGCACAAGCAAGGCGATGTCGCCGGCCGCTACGAGGCGCTGGAAAAAGAGCTGCGTCGCGGGCAAAAGCAGGCGGAGATCGACCTCAAAAAACTCCCGCTCTGGAAAGGATCTCTCGAAGAGCTGGAGCCGCTGTCGATTCCCCCCGAAGAAATCATCGCCGCGTTCGAAGAGCGTCTGAATGGCGCTGGGATCGATCTCCAGCGGCTTTCCGAACAGCGCGGCGAGGCGTCGCGCCGCGTGAGCGAGCTTGACCAGCGGCTGCGACAGCTCGACTTAGAGCACGACGTGCCGACCGAGGAGAGTCTTTCTGAGGCCCGCCGGCGTCGCGACGCATGTTGGCGGGATGTCCGGGCATTGCTCCGCGATGGCGCCAGGCAGCCGGAAGACGGCGAGTCGTTGGAGGCGGCATTCGAGCGGAGCGTCGTCGAGGCCGATGCGCTGGCCGATCGGCTGCGTCGCGAGGCGGAGCGCGTCGGCGTGAAGTCGCAGCTCATGGCCGAGCGGGATGCTCAGAGGGACGCGCTCGCGGAGCTTTCCACGGCCGTCGAAGCCGCGGAGGCGAAGCTCGCCGAGGCAGAGGATCAGTGGCGGCGGCAATGGACCGCGGCAGGGCTGGCGCCGCTCTCGCCGCGCGAGATGCGGTCCTGGCGCCGGATGCAGGCGGAGCTGGTCGCGGCCGCCGAGTCGCTGCGCCGCCAGTCCGAGGAAGTCGCGGGCTTGCGGTCCGGGATCGACGCCTGCCGCGAGGAACTCCGCGATTGCCTGGCGAAGCTTGCCATGCGCCCCGAAGATGACGAGGCGCCGCTGGCCGACCTCACGGCAATGTGCGAGGCAGCATTAAAGACGGTTCAAGATACCGAGCTGCGCCGCGAGCAGGTCCAGCGGGACGCCGCCCGACAGGAGAGAGAAGCCAAGGCCGCGGGTGACGCGCTCGAGCAGGCTCGTCAGGCCCTCGATGCTTGGCGCACCCGGTGGGGCGGCGCCACCGAGCGGTTGCGACTGCAGCACGACTCGGACCCGACGGTTGCTTCCGCCGTACTCGATGCGATCGATGCGCTGTTCGCCAAAATTCGCGAGGCGGAAAGCCTGACTGCCGAACGCATTGAACCGATCGCCGCCGAAGCCCGCCTCTTCGCACAAAACGTGAAGACGGTGTGCGAAGGCGCGGCGCCGGACCTGCTGAACATCCCCTACCCGAAGGCGACCACGGAACTGCACCACCGCCTGGAAAAAGCGCGGCAAGCTCGCGACCGGCTCGCGGAGTTGCAAAAGCTGTGCGACCGGGAGCGAGAGCGGAAGGCGGCCGCCGATGAATCGCTCATTCAGGCCGACGCGGAGCTGGAGCTTTTGTGCCGGGAAGCCGGTTCCTCGCCCGATCAGCTTTTGGCCGTCGAGCAAAAGGCACAGCGGCAGCGCGAGTTGCAAAGTCGGCTGGAGGAAATTGAGAGCCGCCTCCGTCATGAAGCAGCCGGCAAGCCGCTGGGCGATTTGGTCGCCGAAGCGATGGCGGAAGACGCCGATCATCTTTCCGCCGCCGCCGGCCGGCTACAGCAAGAGATCCGCGAGGCGACGGCGGAGCTGGAGCAGGTGAATCAGACGATCGGAGAAGAGTCGGCGGAGTTGAAACGAATGGACGGAAGCGCGGTCGCCGCCGCGGCGCAGGAAGAGGCGGAGCAGCTCGTGGCGCAGCTTCGCGATGAATCGGAGCGATACGTCCGCCTGCGGTTGGCGGCCGAAGTGCTGCAACTGGCCATCCAGCGGCATCGCGAGAAAAACCAGGGCCCGGTGCTTCAGCGGGCCGGCGATTTATTCCGCGAGTTGACGCTCGGCTCCTTCGACCGGCTGGCGGTCGATTACAACGACGCCGGCGAGCCGGTGCTGGTGGGCGTCCGCCCGGGCGGCGGACAGAAGGTCGGCGTGGAGGGGATGAGCGACGGCTCGTGCGATCAGCTCTACCTTGCCTTACGGCTGGCGAGTCTGGAGCATTATCTCGACCGCCACCCGCCGCTCCCGTTCATCGTGGACGACATCCTGCTCACCTTCGACGACGACCGCGCCGCCGCCGCCCTCCGCGTCCTGGGGGACCTGAGCCGCCGCACCCAAGTCCTCTTCTTCACCCATCACCACCGCCTGGTCGAGCTGGCGAAGAAGCATCTTCCCGGGCCGCTCGTCCATTTCCACCGCCTCCCCAGCCCGATCGATTCCACAACCAACGGCGAAGAGCAGAAAGAAAACGACCCGCACGTGCGAACGTTGTTCGCGTGATGCTCCGGCTAAACCATCTCCGGCGTCAGGGGACCGCCCTCGGGCAGCGTGTCGCGCAGGGGGCATTCCTCGCAGCGCGGCGACTTGCGGCAGTGGGCGTTGCCCAACCGCACGAGCAGGGCGTGGTATTCGTTGTAGAGCGGCGCCTCGGCGGGGAGGCTGGACTCGACGTGCTCTTTGATCGCGTGGTAGTCGGCGTCGAAATCGATCCACCCGTGACGCTTGAATATGCGGGCGGTGTAGGCGTCCACCACAAACGTCGGCTTGCCGGCCGCGTAGAGGAGGATCGAGTCGGCCGTCTCCGGGCCGATGCCGTTGAGCGCCAGGAGTTTCTCGCGAAGCGTCTCCGTATCGGCCGCGAACATCGCCTCCAGCGAGCTGTCGTACTCGTCCACGATGAAGCGAATCAAGTTTTTCAGCCGCCGCGCCTTGAGGCGGAAATAGCCGGCCGGGCGAACCAGCTCGCTCAGCTCTTCATCGCTCAGGCGGTGAAGCGACTCCACGTGCAAGGCGCCGGCCTCGCGGAGATTGGCGATTGCTCGCTCGACGTTACGCCACGCGGCGTTCTGCGTGAGCACTGCCCCGACCATCACCTACAGCGGCGGTTCCGCCGGCCACCAATTCTGCGGCCCGTACGCGGTCAGGAGCCGCGCGTAAATCTCGTCATGCGTCATGAGTCTGCTCCGTAACGCGGGCGGCTCGCTTGCGCACCATTGCTCATCGGCGGCAACACAGGCGGCCGGCTGTTGTACGATGGGGGACGAATTCGTGCGGATTGTCAACCCCGTCCAAGGGAAGAATTCTACGCGGCGGAAAACGCCCTTTGTTGGCTTTGGCAGACCGGTTTATAATGGCCCCTGTCGAACGATCATTCGGGCGGCATGAAAATAAATCGCTCAATGCGAATAAAGGAATAGACGACGTGTTATCGGTCAGGCCCAAGGTCGCGGAGCTGCTGTTTCAAGTCTATGGCCGCTCGCTCCACCCGGAGCTGTTTGAAATCTACGAGAGTCGGGAGCTGGAGCGGGGCGGCTACCGAGTGCGGGTGGACATCACCAGCGCCGGGCACGTTGTCTCCTGGCGGTACGGCGGGCTGACGCTGACCGAGGTGGCCGCCTCGGCCCATCATCCCCTGCCGCAAAAGCGCCGGCTGATGTCTTACCGCCTGCGGGGCGAACGGGACGACCGCATCGAGTGCCGCGGCGGGGTGACCTACCAGATGAATTTTCAACTGGAGACGGTCGATCCACACGTCTTCTGGACTTTTCAGCAGGAGCTGGCGCACGACGGGCAGCGGCAGGGAATGCTCTACACCTTCGACTCCAGCGGACGCATGGCCCTGGGCGCCTTGAGCTACATCTATCTTGAGACGCGGAACCGCCAGCTCCTGGTGCAGGCCTTCCACACCTTCCCCGACGATTACGCAATCGTCAAAAGCCAGTCGGCGTTCCAGCTCCCGTAGCCGGCGCCGGGGCGAAAGCGGGTGATGATGATGCGCAGAGTTCTGCTTCCCCCTTGCGCGCTGGCGGCGATCATTCTCGGGCTCTCGCGCGGGGCGCCGGCTGAGCAGAACGCTGCACGCCCGAACGTTCTCCTGATCCTGACCGACGATCAGGGCTACGGCGATCTCGGCCTGCACGGCAATCCGCACCTGCGAACGCCGAACCTCGACGCGCTGGGAAAGTCGGGCGTTCGCTTTGAGCGGTTCTACGTCAACTCCTTCTGCGCCCCGACGCGGGCGGCGCTTGTGACCGGACGTTACCCGCTTCGCTGCGGCGTGTGGGGAGTCACTCACAACAAAGAGGCGATGCGGCCGAGCGAGGTGACGCTCGCTGAGGCGCTCCGCGGCGCCGGCTACCGCACCGCCTGCATCGGCAAGTGGCACAACGGCGAACAGTATCCCTACACGCCGCCGGGCCAAGGGTTCGACGAGTTTCTCGGATTCTGCAATGGCCACACGAACAACTATTTCGACGCCGCGCTGACCCGCGGCTCGCAGCAGGTGGAAACCCGCGGCTTCATCTCCGACGTTCTCACCGACGACGCGATCCGCTTCATCCGAGAGACAAAGGACCAGCCGTTCTTCTGCTACCTCTCGTTCAACGCGCCGCACTCGCCGCACCAGGCGCCGGATCGGCATTACGAAAAGTTTCGCAAGCAGGGATTCGATGAGGCGGTATCCGCGTTCTACGCCATGTGCGAGAACATCGACAAGAACATCGGCCGGCTGCTGGCGACGCTCGAAGAAGCCGGACGGGACGAGAACACCATCGTCCTCTTCCTCACCGACAACGGCGGCACGGCGGGCGTCAAGATCTACAACGCACGCATGCGGGGCGGGAAGACGAGCGTCCATGAAGGCGGCTGCCGCGTCCCGCTCTTCCTCCGCTGGCCGGCGCGATGGCGAGAGCCGCGGGTGATCGAGCAGATCGCCTCCCACATCGACCTTTATCCGACGCTGCTGGAGTTGTGCGGCGTGGAGAAGCCGGACGGCCCGCCGCTGGACGGCGTATCTCTCGTTCCCCTGCTCGACGGCGCCGGCGCCGATTGGCCGGAGCGCGTGTTGTTCACGCACAACCCGATCTCCCGAAACAACGGCTACCCCGGCGCCGTGCGAACGCAGCGCTGGCGACTGGTGCGGACGATTCGCGGCCCCCAAGGCGGCTCCAGCGCCAAGCCCAACGACGACGACGCCTCGCCCTGGCGGCTGTACGACATGGCGGCCGATCCCGGCGAGACGCAGGATTTATCGCGCGAGCGGCCGGAGGTCGTCGGCCGTCTCAGCCGACTTTATGAGGCTTGGCTGGACGACACGGCGAAGCAAGGCCTGGAGCGGTTTCCGCTTCCGGTCGGCCATGACGAGGAGAACCCAGTCACGCTCAACGCGCCGCAGGCGTACTTCGAAGGCAGCCTGCAATTCGATCACGGTCCCGGCTACGCCCATGACTGGCTCACCGATTGGAGCGATCGCGACTCGAAAGTGTGGTTCGATCTCGACGTGGTGCGCGGCGGCGACTACGAGTTGACGCTCCGCTACGCATGCCCGGAGGCGCCGGGCCGCGCGAAGCTGCGCATCGACGCCGGCGACGAAGCTCTGGAAGTCGCCGTGCCGGCCGCCGCCGCCCCGGCGATTCCGCTGCCGCATCGCGACGACCGCAGCCGCCGGCGCTACGTCCACCGCGACTGGGCCGAGCTCCCGCTGGGACGCCTCCCTCTCTCGCCGGGCCGCCGCCGCATAACCATCGAACTGGCGCCCGGCCCCGAGCTTCCCGATTTGGAAATCAAAGGTCTGACGCTCAGTAGAATGTAGCCACTTGTCCAAAGATAGGCGCTGGCGTCCAGCGGCAATGCGATAGGCATGGCAGATTCCCCACCGAGCTTGCCTCGGCGGCGATGAAGGAGTGTGGCAACTGCCCGCGAAACAAACCGTCGCTCCTGTCCGCCATCTCGCCTGGAACTCCGCTGGAACGAACTCCGCGGGAAGCGCTTGCTCCGAGGGGAGCCGCGGTTTAGGATGAAACGCTGTTATTCATCCGCTGAGCCATCAAGGAGCGCTATGGCCCCTGATCCCCGCGTGACGTTCTGGGACCGAATCTCGGATTTTCTGCCGCCCTGGAACCCGCCTGAGGTGAACCCGCTCATGGTTCATTCGTCCGGCAGGCTGCTCGGCCGCAAGGGAATGCCGGACGAGGCGACGGGGCAGCGGCGCTGGCTCAACTGGCTGGCGGCCGCGGTGACGGCCATCGGCGTGATGCTTCTCTTGACCAAAATAGCGTGGGGCGAAGCGCCGTCGCGACGTTTGACCCCGGCCGCCGCGCTGACCAGCCAGTAGGGCGGTCGCGCCGACGGCCTTCGCGGCCGCTAACCTGCCTGGTCCTTCGCGGCCTTTCCCGCCTTGCAAAGCATTTCGCAGACTCGGGCCGCGAGGCTTTCCGGCGGAGAGCAGTCTTCGCAATCGCCGGTCAGCGGCACAAACGCGCGGCGATGAATCTCCAACTGCCGGCGGATCTCCCCGTCGCTGTTGACTGTTTCTTCGAAGCGAGTCGTCTCCTCCACTTCCAGGGCGCCGCAAAGGTATCCGAGATAGTCGTGCATCGTTCGTTCCCGACGGAATCTAATGTTTCACCCGCCACGCCGTGTTGAGCATGCCCAGCGCGGTGTTGAGACGCGACTTCACCGTGCCCACGGGTATCTCGAGCACTTCGGCCGCCTCGCGATACTTCAATCCTTGAAAGTACACCAGAAGGACGACCGTCCGCAGGTGCTCCGGCAGGTCGTCCACGGCTCGCCGGGTCCAGTCTCTTCTTTCGGACGCCTCCAGTTGCTCGTACGGCGAAGGCGTTTCAGCCTCAAGCATCTCCAGCAGCGTCGTTCCCGTTTCGGCGTCGCCGCGCGAGCGCCGCTGTTCAAGGCTGGCGGCCTCGTGTCGTCCCTCACGGCGTATCTCGTCGATTGCCTGATTGGTGGCGATGCTGTAGAGCCACGGGCGGAACCGCCGCCCCTCGGTGTAGAGGTCCCGTTTTTGGTGGACTCGCGAGAACGCCCCCTGAAACGCCTCCTCCGCTAACTCGGCGTTTCGCAGGTAACGCAAAAGGTAATTGTAGAGCGGACGTTCATACCGATGCACGAGCGATTCAAACGCCCCGATGTCGTCATGGTTGCGGAACCGCAGCATCAGCGCCTCGTCGCTCTCGTTCGAGAGAGACGCCGGAGCAGTCCGCGGCGTCTTCTGCACTTCGGGCATAACGGGAAATGCGCCTCCTTTCCCAGCAGCGTAGCGACTACCGATCACCATTTCAAACCACGACGCAAACCGCGGGCCAACGGCCCGTTCGCTCGCAGGGGAATCGCCGGTTCCTTGTGCGAAATGACGAACGAATGCGGAGGTCCAACCGTATTGTAAAGTCGGGGCGCCGCCGTCTCATCGCCAGTCGCCGTCTTCTTTTTCTTTCGTTCTGGCGCGGCTTTTTCTCATTGAGGACTTAGGATCCCGACTGCCGTTTTGGCGGCCGCCAAGCGGCGGCAAAAAGTTTCGGGCGAACTGAACACTCGTTCGCCTTGTCCGTACTGAAGAGAGCCGCCCAAAACGCAGCAATCCCGCCCAGTAACAGGCCTCAGAATCATGCAAAACAGCCACCATCATTTCCCCGGCGTCGAGTCGCCGGCGGAGGAGCTTTCGGTGCGTTTGGACCGCGCCTTCCGCGACGGCCAGTCCGTTGCGTCGTTGGCCGAAGCCCATGCGATCTCGGAAAGCCAGGCCCGCCGATTGATCCGCCGCGCACGCCACGAGCGGATTCAGGAGCTGGACCTGGATCACATGGATAATCCGGCCGAGTTCAAACGAGCGGGCGCGGCGGAGAAGATCCTCGCCCCGACGCCGGCGCCGGAGCGCGCCGTGCGGAAGGCCCGCCGCCCCGAAGGACTGCCGGCGTATCTCGCGAGCCTTTATGAGACTCCGCTGCTCAGCCGGGAACAGGAGCGGCACATGTTTCGGAAGTACAACTACCTGAAGCACCGCGCCGCCGCGCTCCGCGATAAGCTGGACCCTGATCGGCCGAAGATGAAGGAGATGGACGAGATCGAATCGCTCCATCAGCAGGCGGTCGAGGTGAAGAACCACCTGATCCGCGCGAACCTGCGGCTGGTGGTGTCGATCGCCAAGAAGTACGTGAGCGATCACGACGCCCTGTTCGACCTCGTGAGCGAGGGGAACATGTCCCTCTACCGGGCGATCGAGAAGTTCGACTACTCGCTGGGGAACAAGTTCAGCACCTACGCCACCTGGGCGATCAAGAAGAATTACGCCCGGGCGTACAACAACCGCGTGCGTCAGGAGGCCCGCTTCCGCACGAGCCACGACGAGGCCC
>JAHWKS010000188.1 GCA_019347795.1 Planctomycetota bacterium
GCAGGTCGCGCCGCGCTTCTGGCAGACCTACCAGAACGGCCGCATCCTCGACAACGAGCACATGCAGCTCAAGTCGGCGATCCGCGAGGTATGCCGCACGCTCCATCCCGGCATCCGCCTTACGCCGCACCAGAGCATCATCTTCACCGACATCGAGGAAGGCCGCAAAGGCGAGTTGGAGGAGATCCTGCGGCGGCACAACGTCACGCTCTCCGAAGACGTCTCGACGGTGCGGCGGTGGTCGATGGCGTGCGTCGCCTGGCCCACCTGCGGCCTGGCCGTGACCGAGTCGGAGCGGGCCTTGCCGCCGATGATCGACGAGCTCGAAGTCGAGCTGGCCAGGCTCGGCCTGTCGAATGAGAAATTCACCGTCCGCATGACGGGCTGCCCCAACGGCTGCGCCCGGCCCTATAACTCGGATGTCGGCCTGGTCGGCAAGACCGTCGGCAAGTACACGGTGTTCCTCGGCGGGCGGCTGCTGGGGAACCGGATGAACTTCCTCTACAAGGACCTCGTGCCGGCCGCGGAAGTTGTGCCGACGCTGGTTCCGCCGCTGGTTTATTTCAAGCAGGCGCGGCACGAAGGGGAGTCGTTCGGCGATTTCTGCGATCGGATTGGGAAGGACGGGCTGCTGAAGTTTGCGGAGGAGTTTGCGGCGCGGGAGCGCGAAACCGCAAGCGATTCGCGAAGTGAGGAGGCGCCGGCGACGCCCGAACCGCGACCGCAGGCAGCTTCGGCTGCGGAGGCGCCGGCGTCGGGGAACGGTTCGGTTTCCAATGGGGCGCCGCTGTCTTCATCGCGGCGGATCGTGGAGTCGCGGTCGCAGGCGGATGAGCTGACGACGCTTGTCAGCGAGAACCAGTACCTGAAGCTGACGCTCGACCGCGATCCGTCGCTCTACTCCGGCGAAGAGCAGCGCCGCTTCCTGGCGGCCTTGGAGAACCTGCTGCAAATCTCGCCGGTCGTGCTCCATCGCCAGCCGGGGACGGTCAAGCTCAACGTCAAGCTCTCCGCCGAAGAGATCGAACGTCTGCTGCTCGCGGCGAAAGAGGTTGAAGAGAAGTAGCAGGCTTCCGCCGACTCGCAGCTTTGCGAGACGTCCTACGTTGCCGCCCCAGGCCGGCGCAGCGTTTCGGCCGTGTAGCGGAGCAGCAAGCCGCCGAGGATCAGCACCCCGCCCGCGAGCGTCCACCAGGCGGGTCCCTGATACGAGGCGAGATGGCCCCACGCGAGAAACACCCACACCGGGACCAGCAGCGGCTCCAATAGCGCCAGGCCCGAGCCTTCATGACTGGGAATATGCCGCAGCCCGCGGGCGAAGAGCACGTAGGGCAGCCCCATCTGAAACGCCCCGAAGCAGGCCAGCACCACAAGCTGCCAGGGTGAAGGCCATATCCCTTGCCACGCGACGTACGGTGCGAAGAGCGCCGCGGCCACGGTGTGGTTCCACGCCACCAGCCACCACGTGTCGTACCGCCGAAGCTGGCGGAGAAAGACGTACACGATCGCCAGTGCGACCCCCGAGGTTAAGCCGAACAGCACGCCCGGCAGCGACTCCCCCTTCGCTTCCTGCGTGACGATCAGACCCACGCCGGCGGCGACGAAGCCGAGGGTCATCCAGTCCAATCGCGAGATCCGCTCCTTGAGCACCGCCGCGCCGATCAAGAAGACCCAGATCGGCGCCGTGCTTTGCAGCCAGATGGCGTTGGCGGCGGACGTCAGCGTCATCCCCTTGAGATAGCTCCAGTTCATTGCGGCGAACGCCAGGGCCATCGGCAGCATCCACCACGTCCACTGCCGGCCCCGCGTCATCCTCGAAGGGGTCGGGAGGGTCGGGAGTCTTTTTCGGCCATACCTGTCGCCATTTGGCGGCCGCATTGGCCGAAAAAGGCTCCCGACCCCTTGTCTGCTCAGCGTCATCGGCAGCAGAATCACGGCCGCAAACGCCGCCCGCCAGAACGCCAGCAGCGGCCCGCGAACCTCCACCGGCCAATCATCGAAGAAGGGGGACTTGGCGAAGAACCCGCTGGTGCTCCACATCGCCGCCGCCGCCACGATCAACAGCCGCCCCAGGAGCTTGTTCTCGGCGGAATCGCTCCTCGAGGAATTCAGGTTCAAGGCGCCTTGGCTCAATAAGTCGGTGGGCCGACGGATTACGGAATAGAGGCCGGTTGTGCCTGCCTTGCCGGCGCAAAATGATACCCGGTGACTCGCAGCGACCACAATGTAATGACCACCACCAGTTCATGGTACAACAACGCTGCCGCGATCAAGACACTCGCGTACCGATATGCCATCAACGCGGGAACGAGGACAAGCACGGATGCTCCCACCAGCCGCCACCACTTGGGTCGCGCCAACGCCAGGCCGGCGGCGCCGAGAATGTGACATGATTGTGCGGGTACATCAAGAAGATACACCTGCGTAAAATCTACGCGGACAACCAGTCCCTGCGCGACGGCCAGCCGATGCGCGGCTAGGGCAATCGCGATCAGCGACGTGACGGCGAGCATGTGGCGGAGCGAAAATTGCGATCTCATCTCGCCAGCCTCGTGCTCGCGAACGATCGGCCCCGTGATAGCTCTCACAAGAAGCAGCAACGCCGCGACGCACAAACCCGGGTTGAACGTGACGACGAAGAGCGTGCGGAACTCGCCCCAGAGGAACCGAAACCGCCAGAGCAGATCGAGGCCCGCCAGAAAAAAATGCGCCGCCACAATCTCCACAACCACGAGCAACCAACCTAGCAAACACAGACCGAGCCGCGGAAAAAATCGCCCATTCCCCAATCCGAGGCCCAGCGCGATCAGGGAACTCTGAGCGCCAACGACAGGCGCCCAAGGGAGTTGGTTGGCCCGCGTGAGGGCGTTTCCCTCGCGGAGCAGCAAAACGGTCAAGAGGATAATGCACGCCGTCGCGCCAAGGTGGGCGACCACAATGACGGTCACGATCGGCGGCCGACGCAGGGCGGTCCCAGCGTCGTGGGGTCGGGAGTCGTTTTCGGACAAGCTGCTTGCCATAGGTTTGCCGCATTGGCCGAAAACGACTCCCGACCCGTCCTTATTGCCCCAGGAGGCGCTTAGCTTCCTTTAAGAGGAAGGCGTGGTCCATGAAGGGTTCGTAGCTGATGTCTTGCCAGCGGACTTTGCCTTCGCCGTCGATGAGGAATGTGCCGTGCAGGGGAAGGCTTTCGAAGTCGTCATAGCAGCGGTAGGCCTGGAAGACGCGCAGCTCGGGATCGGACAGGAGCGGGAACGAGAAGGGGTGGCCGTCATAGTTTTCGATCGACCGGCACAGCCCTTCGTGGTCGTCGCTGCCGATGGCCACCAGTTCGATCCCCGCCTGCTTGTATGCTTCTGCCTGCGGCGCGAAGGCCTGAAGCTGTTCGACGCAGTGGAGACAGCCGAACCCGAGATAAAAGATCACCACCACCGGCCGGCCGCGATAGTCGGTGAGTGAGATATCGCGCCCCTCGGCGTTCTGCAGCGTCCAGGTCGGCGCCGGCGAAGGTTGCCAGCGGAAGGGACCCAGCGAGTCGAGGTCCGGCCGCTCGCCCAGGTCATTCGGCGGCTCGGGCCGTTGCCGCCAGTCCTCCGGCAGCCCGAGTTGCTGGGCGATTCGCGAAAGCCGCTCCAGCGGCGGCGCATCGAGATCGGCCGCCCAGGCGACTTTCCGGAGCTCATCAAACAAATCGCCCGCCTCCTTCTGCTTGCCTGCAGTCCAGAGCAAGTCGATCAGTCCCGCGAGCGGAACGACTTCGTTCTTGTGGGAATCGACGTGCCGGCGAAGGTTCTTTTCCGCCTCTTCCAGTTTCCCCGCGGCTAGCTCCACGCGGGCGAGATAGACGGGATCAACGCCGCCGGCTTTCTTTAACCGCTCGTGCGCCTCCTGCGGTTTGCCGTCTGCCGTGAGTTGATGGCCCTGCAACTCCCAAGTCGCCCGCTCCAGGTCGCGAATCTTCCGCGAAAACGGCTTCCGGGCGTCGTCCTTCGCCTTTTTGATCAGCTTGTCGAGTTCTTCGCCTTCCTTGTCGGCGTTCTTCTCGCGAGCCTGCGCCTCGGCCTCGCTTTCCGCCTTCGCTTGCGCGTCACGCTCGCGCTGCAGCCAGGCCTCGACCTCCTCGCGCACCTTGGCGCCGCTCTCGAAGTCGCCTTTGCGATAGTGCGCCCGGCCGAGATGCCGGAGCCGCTTGATTTGCTGGTCGGCGTCGTCGGTCGGTTCGAGGTAGGGCGTGTCAGCCAGCGCGATGAGCGCGTCCCACTGCTCGAAATCGTTGAGGGCGTCCAGCAGCCGCATCCGGCCGTACTGCGCGCTGCCCCGCTTTTTGAGCGTGTTGTACTTCGGATGCCGCGGCAACTCGATCATGTTCTTCGCCAGGCCGGTTGCATCGCGCATCCGCCCGACGTGGATCAGGTTGCGTATCAGCCACTCGTTGTTGTGTGCGAAGTTGTGAATCTGGTCGGGAAGCACGCGATCCCGCATCATGTGGGCGTGGTCCACGCGGGCCGAAGCCTCCTGTTGCCAGGCGGCGTCGTGATAGCGCTTCAGCCGCGAATAGATGTGCCCCGGCATGTGCCACATGTGGGCGATGGCCGGCGCCGCCGGTCCGCACTTCGCCGCCGAGTAGAGCGCCCGCGCCGGCTTCTCCAAGTCCCACAGATGGATCAAATAGTGATGGCAGGGGTGGAGCGGCTCGACCTCCAGCACATCCTTGAGCAGCGCTTCCACCGCCAAATGACTCGCGATGGGAATGCCGGCCCCGCGGTTCTGCCAAAGTTGCACGCCGAGAAAGGCCTTCGCCTCGCGGTCTTCGGGGTGATCGTAAATCAGCCGCTCCAGCGCCTCGACGTACGCTTCGGCCCGCTCCTTCTTTTTCTTGGCGTCGGCCTTATGCCAGGCGTCGAGGGCGTCGATGTACTTCGCCTCGCGCGGCGTGACGCTCGACTTTCGCTCCACCGCTTTGGCGATGAACTCCTTGGCCCGCTCCGCGTTGTTCGTGTTGGCCATCGCCAGGCCCCAGTAGGCCATGGCGCAATCGGGATCGAGCGCCGCCGCCTGCCGGAAGGAGCGTTCGGCCTCGAAGTACCAGAAGCCGTGAAGCTGCCCGACTCCCTGGGTGATGAACTTCTGCGCCTCCTCGCTCTTGGTGGTGACGGGGAAATCGACCCGCCCGGTCCCCTCCATGAGATAGGCCTTCTGCCGCGGCCCTTCATTGAACGCGGCGCCGTGATAAGAGTGCCCGGCGAGAACTTCCGACGACTTCTCTTCCTCCGCAATGCCGGTCGCGTAAAACGCCGGTAGTAGATATCCTCCCGTGAGTACGATGAGCGACACGCATCGCACGAAGCATCGATTCGTCATGGTTAGGCGGGGATCGAGAAGCCGAAGAGTGCGGTTAAGCGAGACTCGATTCTAACCCGTTTCCTCACCAAAACGCCAGTGCCGGCATTGTCGCCTTTCGCTCCGCGAAAGGCGACAATGCCGCTCGCCGATCGTCCGAACGTCAGTTACGCTGGATCGCTTCGCATGACTACATGGCTTTTGACGGAAGCGGAATGGCGCGCGATTGGGTTGAGCGTGCAGGCGGCGCTGATCGCCGTGGCGCTCAGCTTGCCGCTGGGCGTGGCGATGGGCCGCCTGCTGGCCCGCCGCCGCTTTCCCGGCAAAACGCTTGTGGAGACAGCGGTGAATCTGCCGCTCGTGCTGCCGCCGGTGGTGACGGGGCTCTTGCTGCTGGCGGTGTTCGGCCGGAACGGTTGGATTGGGCGGTGGCTCGATGCGTGGCTGGGTGTTCGCTTCGTCTTCGACTTCAACGGCGTGGTGCTGGCGGCGGCGGTCGCGGCTTTCCCGCTGATGGTGCGGGCAATCCGGCTGGCGTTCTCGGGAATTGATCAGCGGTTGGAGCAGGCCGCCCGCACGCTGGGCGCCGGGCCGATCGACGCGTTCTTCACCGTCTCGCTGCCGTTGGCCTGGCGGGGGGTGGTGGCCGGCTGCGTGCTGGCGTTCGCCCGCAGTCTGGGCGAGTTCGGCGCCACGATCATGATCGCCGGCAACATTCCCGGCGAGACGCAGACGATCCCGCTCTACATCTACGGGCTGTTCGAGTCCCCCGGCGGACTGCAAGCGGCGTGGCGGATTGTGACGGTCTCGATCGTCGTCGCCGCGGCGGCGCTGGCGGTCAGCGAATACCTGGAGCGGCGCGGCCACTATGAAGCGGCTTCGCGATGACGCTCACGCGACGAGGCTGCGCAGCATTTCGAGATTCAACGCATCCCAGGCGCCGTGGTTGCGCTGAACTTTCTCGCTTCCAAGGACCGGATTTTCTTGCTTCATCGAGCTGTCACCGGTAGGTTGAATGAAGTTTCGTCGCCCACCGTTCCCAAATGGAGGCAATTATGACTATTTCCCGTTACGCCGCGTCGGCCGCGGCAATTGGCGCCGCCTTGTTGTTGGCGCCTTCCATTGGGCGAGCGACGGACGCGCCGAAAGATGCAACCGAGGCGGAAGAAGCCATTTACCGCGAACTGGATGATCTATCGCGAATTGAGTTCATTAAAACGCCGCTGCATCTCGTGGTCGAATACCTGAGGCAGGTACACAGGATTCCAATCAAGTTCGACGCGAAAGCCGTCAAGGAGAAGAAGCTTGCAACGGACGTGAAGGTCACGCAGAACATCACCGGCAAGACGTTACGGGAGGCTTTGCAGTTGACGCTTCGCGAATTCGACATGACGTTCGTCGTCAAGGACAATGCTTTGGTTATTATTCCAAAGGAGGCGTCGGAGGAGAAAAGCACGGAGAAGTAGGCGAGGGCACGGCGTCAGGACCATTCGTGCTGTTCGCCTTCGGATCACGCCACCAGGCTGCGCAGCATTTCGAGATTTACCGCATCCCACGTGCGGCCATTGTGTTCGCCTTTGGGCGTCTCGAGATACATCGGGACCTTGCGGAAGCGGCGATCGTTGAGCAAGAGTCGGAACGGCTCCAGGCCGAGCTTCCCGCGGCCGATGTGCTCGTGGCGATCGACCCGCGAGCCGAGCTCCCGCTTGCTGTCGTTGAGGTGAAAGGCCTTGATCTTCGTGAGGCCGATGGCGGCGTCGAAATCGCGGAATGTGGCTTTGTACTCCTTGGGCGTTCCCAGCGGGTAGCCGGCGGCGAAGATGTGGCAGGTATCGACGCAGACGCCCAGCCGGGCGGGGTCCTGCACGCCGTCGAGGATCGTCGCCAGTTGCTGGAACCGGCAGCCGAGGCACGTCCCCTGACCGGCGGTCGTTTCCAGGAGGCACTGCGACTTCAGCTCCGGCGTCTGCCGGTGAACTTCATCGAGCGCGCGGATCACCGCCTTCAGCCCCGTCTCCTCGTCGGTGCAGGTGAACGCCCCCGGGTGCAGCACGACGTACGGGATTCCCAGCCGATCCGCCCGCCGCAGCTCCTCAATGAAACTTTCGACCGACTTCTTCCACAGCGCCGCATCCGCCGCCGCCAGGTTGATGAGATACGAGCTATGCGAAAGCGGATGCCGAATCTTCCGCTCCTTCAAAGCCGCCCGGAACCGCGCGGCGTCCTCCTCGCTGATCGGCTTGGCCCGCCACTGATTGTTGTTCTTGGTGAAAAGCTGAACAACATCCATCGTATGTTCACCGGCGGCATCGACGGCCCGGTAATAGCCGCCGGCAATCGACATGTGGGCGCCAAGGAGGGGCATCGCGTTTCTCCGTGCTAAGGTGCGAGTGTAATTCTAAAAGCATGAGCCGCCGTTGAACAGCGAACGACATTCGCCCCGCGTCAAGCTGCGGTGGTCAGAACAAGGCGATTCCACTATGATTCTCGGGCGCCTTCTCTTCCGTTTGGATCTCGTCAGCGTGCAGTACGACAGCATCACCACCCCGGCTGAGCTTCTCGACTTTTGCGACTCGCTGGCTGGGGCTGAGGTTATCGCCTTCGATACGGAGTTCGTCTCGGAGCATAGTTTCCGGCCGCAGTTGTGTCTGGTTCAGGTGGCGGTGGGCGAGCGGCTGGCGGTGATCGATCCGCTGTCGGCCGGCGACCTGGCGCCGTTCTGGGAGCAGTTGGCGGCGCCGGGCCGGGAGGTGATCGCCCATTCCGCCCGCGAGGAGTTGCTGTTTTGCCTGCGGGCCGTCGGCCGGCCGCCGGCGGAGCTGTTCGATACGCAGATCGCGGCCGGGCTGATGGGCCTGGA
>JAHWKS010000189.1 GCA_019347795.1 Planctomycetota bacterium
GGAGCCGCTTGGGAGCAGCTCACGCTGCAGTGCAGGGAGGTGAATGGCGGCCGGTTTCCCTTGGTGGGCCTGCCCATCCGTGATCGTCCACGGGGTCCGGCGGAAATAACAAGGAATGGAAACATGTTAGTTCTATCGCGGAAGAAGAACGAAAGCATCGTCATCAACAACGACATCACGATCGTCGTGGTCGAGATTCGCGGCGACAAGGTACGGCTCGGCGTGGAAGCTCCGAAGGAAGTTCCCGTGCACCGTCGCGAAGTTTATGACGCGATCAAGCGAGCGGCTCTATCTCAAGAAGGCGACTCGTCAACGCCCGGCAACACGTCGACCGACAAAAGCTAACGCCCCCGCACCGCCCGACGCTTGTCTGCTTGCTCCCCCCCCTGGCCTTGCTGAATCTGGCGGCCTCTTTCCATCCATTTGATGCACAAGTAGTTGTGCGCCGCGGTCCAGCATCCCCCTACTTGACGCCCTGCGCGCCAGGCCGTTATACCTGGGCTCAGGGCCCCGTCGTCTAGCGGTCTAGGACACCGCCCTTTCACGGCGGTAACACGGGTTCGAGTCCCGTCGGGGTCATTCGCGTGCCAACAGCTTACGACGCTCTGCTGCTCCTCTCGTTCGGCGGTCCCGAAGGTCCGGACGAAGTCCTCCCCTTTCTGGAGAATGTGCTGCGCGGACGGAATGTTCCCCGCGAGCGCATGATGGAAGTCGCCGAGCACTATCAGCACTTCGGCGGCGTCAGCCCGATCAACGCCCAGAATCGCGAATTGATCGCGGCGCTGCGGGCGGAGCTGGACCGGCGGGGATCCTCGCTGCCGATCTATTGGGGCAACCGCAACTGGCGCCCCTTTCTGGCCGACACGCTTCGCGAAATGAAGCAGGCGGGGGTGCGGCGGGCGCTGGCGCTGTTCACCTCCCCCTATAGCTCATACTCCTCCTGCCGGCAGTATCGCGAGAACATCGCACAGGCCCAGGAAGAGGCCGGCGCCGCGGATGTGCGGGTCGAGAAGCTGCGCGTCTACTTCAACCATCCCGGCTTCATCGAGCCGATGGTCGAGTCGCTTAAAGACGCTCTTCAAAACCTTCCCGCCGATCGCCGGGCCGACGCCCGCGTGCTGTTCACCGCGCACAGCATTCCGCTGTCGATGGCGGAAAACTGCCGCTACGAGGAGCAGTTGCAGGAGGCGAGCCGGTTGGTGGCCGACGGGGCAAATGTCTCGCGATGGCGGCTCGTTTACCAAAGCCGCAGCGGACCCCCCTCGCAGCCGTGGCTGGAGCCGGATGTGGGTGACGTGCTGGCCGAACTTGCCGATCAAGGCGAATCCGCCGTGGTCCTCGTGCCGATCGGTTTCATCTCCGACCACATGGAGGTGATGTACGATCTGGACGTGGAGGCCCGCGATCTGGCCGACCAGCGGGGCCTGACGCTGGTCCGCGCCCGCACCGTCGGCTGTCATCCGCGCTTCGTGCAAATGATCTGTGAGCTGATTGAGGAGCGGATGAGCGATAGTCCAACCCGGCTCGCATTAGGCCGACTCGGGCCCGGTCAGGACGTCTGCCCCGCCGATTGCTGTCTCTACGATCCTCGTCCTCCCAGCGGCGCGCAGCGGCGGATGTAATCCTGCTGCACGGGCGTCAGTTGCTCTACGGCGGCGGCGATCAGCGTCGTCGCATCCAGCCGGGCCGCGAGTTGAGGATCGCCTTCGGAGAAAAAGCTGGCGCCGAACAGCGAGGCGCCGCGAAAGTCAGCGCCCCGAAGATCGGCGCCGGTGAAGTCGGCCCCTTCGACATCCGCATTGCGGAAGACGGCGCGCCGCAGGTCGGCGTTCTCGAAGTGCGCGTTGGAGAGATTCGCCCCGTCGAACCGAGCGCCTTCCAGCCGCGCGCGGCGAAAGTTTGCATCGCGCAAGATCCCCTGCCGGGCATCCAGTCCGGCAAGGTCGCGGCCGTTTGCGTCGATGCTGCGCAATTCGCAGCCGGCGAAGTCGCGGGCGGCAATTCGCTTCGCCGCCTCGCGCCGATCAAGCATCGGCGCCAGATACCGTTCCTCCCGCCACGGATCAGCCCGATTGTGATAACCCGCGCTTCGCTCCCAATGCCCGAGCTCATCCTCGGCCAGCAGCACGATCTTTCGCAGCCATTTGACGCTCTTGTAAAAATATCGCCCCGGCGTGACCACGCGCACCGGCCCGCCATGCTCCTCCGGCAGCAACGCCCCCTCAAACCGCAGCGCGAGCATCACGTCCAACGCCTGAACATCCTTCAGCGGCAGCGACGTGCTATGGTTTCGCTCGCTGTGTGCGATGAACGAGACGAAGCGGGCCTCCTCCGTCGGCCGCGAGCGCGAGTGCAAATCGCTGAGGCGGACGCCCCCGAAGCGGGCGCCGAGCTTGGACCACCGCGTCACGCAGTGAATGTCCACCGTTCGTTCGATTTGCGGCAGGCTCGCGAGCTGCTCCAGCGTCCAACTCGCGACCTTCACCACGCAGCCGCTCACCTCAACCGTCCACACTTCGGGCGCGGGAAGCGGCTTCCGCTCCCCCACCAGGGGCCACTTGTTCGGCGCCGCCAACTGCTGGCCCGGCGGCAACGAGGATGAAGACATCGGCCGATTTGACGGATTGAACCCGCTCCAGCGCCGCGACTACGATAGGGAAGATGCGCTCGACCACCTCTGTTTGCGCGATTCGATGCCGGCTGTGCAGTTCCATTGTCCGCATTGCGGCGGACTTTTTCAAATCGACGAGTCGCTTGCGGGTCAGCACGTCTCCTGCCCCCTGTGCGCCGGCGTGGTGGCGATTCCCGACCTCTCGCCGCCGGCGGGCGACTACCCGCCGCCTCCGCCCTCCGAACTCGGCCCCTATCCGCCGGCGCCGGAACACGACGAGGCGATTTCGCTCGGATGCCCCATTTGCTCGGGCGTGTTTCAGGTGACGCGGAGCATGGGGGGCCAGCAGGTCGCCTGCCCGCATTGTTCGAACGCGGTGATGCTGCCTGAGTTCGAGGCGCCGCCGCCCCCCGGCGCCGAGCCGCCCGCGGGGCAATGGTCCGCTCCGCCGTTGTCGCCGCCGCCGAGTTCAGAACACGGTTGGGGTCCGCCGGCGCCGACGCCATCCTATACTCCGCCCGCGCCACAGGAGCCGGCCGAAACGCACGAACCCTTGCAGCCGTCGTCCGATGATTTGCCTCCTGCTGCGAAGAAACGCACGACCGCTCCCGCGCGAGAAAAGGCGGATGATCTTTTGCCCCCGGGCGCCAAAGCAACCCGGGGGCATCCGTCAACCCCGGCGCCGGCGGCCGATGAGGACGATCTGCTGCCCCCCGGCGCCTCAAAGAAGAAGCAGGCGCCCGCGGCCGTCGAGAAACGCAGCAAAGCCGAGGAACTCCTGCCTCCCGGCGCCTCGAAGAAGAAATCCGCCGCTGTCGAAAAAAAGCAAAGTAAAGCGGACGAGCTGCTCCCTCCCGCTGCGGCCAAATCCCGCGAGACGACGAAGAAAAGACCCGCCGAGGTCGAAGAGGATTCGGCGACTCCGGCCGGTCGGCCGGGCGTCGCGGCCGACGGCTCGATCCTGGTCCCCACCGATGACGGCCGCTATGTCGCCCTCCGCGAGCCGGTAAAGACCGTCGGCAAAGGCGATCGCGAAATCGAGCTTCGCCGTCTCACGCCCGACGAGAAAGCCGCCCGCCGCTTCAAGCGCAGTCTCTTCCTCGCCACCTTCGGCCTGCTCTTCCTGATCCTCAGCATGCTGGTGATGGCGTATCTGAACGGAGCGTTCTAAGGTTGCAGTCAATCCAACCGCTCCGATGCGATGGTCGTTCGCGGTTCGTCCAGGCGGAGGGTGAGGAGCCAGCCGAGGCCGTTGATTGCGGCGACGCCGAGGAATACCGTTTCCAGAGTTGTCGCGTCGATCGCGGCGCCGACGCCCGGCGCCAAGAGCGCCGGGCCGACCTGACACAGGTTGAGCGTGCTCAGATAGCGAGGATGGTCCGCGGGCCTGGCGATCTCCAGCGTGTAGTTGCTCAACAGCCGCAGCGTCACGGGCGTCAGGCCGAGAAACACGAACACGAGGAAGTACCAGGTCCGGCCGACTTCGCCGAGGTGCGCCAGCAGAATCGCCGCCACGGGCAGGAGGACGATCAACAAGAGCGACAATCGCACGACGATGCGGTTGCCGCGCCAATCGGCCAGCGGCCCCGCCAGCAGACTGAAGACCGCCGTGCCGATGTTCTGCACGATCACCCACAGCACCAGGTCGCCGAACTCGAGGCCGAGCCGCTCCCGCCCCAGGGCCTGATAGTGCGGGAAGAGCACGATCGAGGCGCCCGAAAGCGTCGCCGCAAAGCACAAGCGGCGGAAGTTGGCGTTCTCGCGAATCGTAGAAAGACTGTCGGTGAATTTCCGCTTCAATCCTTCCGACGGCTGGTCGTAATTATCCGCCGGTTCGGTCAGCAGCAGCGAGGAGGCGGCCGCAACGACGAAGCACACTCCCGCGAAACCGAAGATCAATTCGACGCGCGGGTTCCCGTTTCCCAGCCATCCGGGCAAAAGCCACCAGGCCGCCGTGACCGCCGCCGCGGCGCCGATCAGGTTCGAGACGGTGAGCAGCCGGCCGCGCCGCGTGGCGTGGATCAGCTTCCCTTGCAGCGTTTGAAAGATCAGTTGGTGCAGTCCGGCGCAGACGAAGAACAGTCCATACAACACGAGAAAAGCCGCCGGCGCCCACACGGGCGCGTAGCGTCCCTCACCTGCGGCGGCCGCAACCGACGGCGCCAGCCACATCGAGGCCAGCAGGAGGATGGCTGCCGCCATTCCCATCATGCAGAGGAACAGACCCGTCTTCTTGCGCGGCGCGACATTGACGCGGCGGGCCATCAACAGCGGCGGAACGCTCTGGCCGAAGCGATTCAACAACGGCAGGCATCCCCGCAGCCACGCCGAGCCGGCCAGCAGGTCGAGCACCGCCGGCATGATGATCGTCTCGGTCTTGAAGATCCACCCCAGCCGCGTGATGATCTGAAAGCCGGAGAGGACCGCGAAGTTCCGCCGCTCGTGCTCCAGCGTCTCGCGGAGGATGCCGCCGGGCGCGTCGTTTTGGGGCGGCTTGACGGCGGGCTCCTCGGCGGCGGATTCTTGTCGCATACGGGGCATCGCAGCATTATAGTGTAGGTCGCTCGGCCGGCGGATGACCGCGAAGGCCGTCCTCCTACCTTCCCTTCCGTGAACTTCACTCTGC
This sequence comes from Planctomycetota bacterium, assembly GCA_019347795.1. GTDB lineage: Bacteria > Planctomycetota > Planctomycetia > Pirellulales > Pirellulaceae > JAHWKS01. The sequence goes on from JAHWKS010000189.1 coordinate 5,238, forward strand.
TAGCGCCATGAAAATCTCAATCTCCACGTTTTGCGTTGTTTTGACGTCGCTGTTCATCGCCGTGCCGGCGGTCATGGCCGACGAGCCGGAGTCGTTCCCCAAGGCCTTCATCGACGGAACCGGCCCCAGCTGGCAGGAGCTGGGCGAGAAAGACTTCGTCACCGTCAACGGCGACCCGGACACGTGGGTCTGGAAGGAGGGCGTGGCCCACTGCAAGGGGACGCCGGTGGGCGTGACACGCTCGCAAAAGCCGTACACGAACTTCGAGCTGGTCGCCCAGTGGCGGCACCTCAAGTCGGGCGGCAACTCGGGCGTCTTTCTGTGGGCGCCGGAAAGCGCGCTGACCGACCTGCCGCGGGGGAAACTGCCGCCCGGCGGGATCGAGGTGCAGGTGCTCGACACCGGCTTCGCCGAACAATTCGAGAAGCGGACCGGCAAGAAGTCCGACTGGTTCACCACCCACGGCGACGTGTTCCCGGTCGGCACGTCGAAGATGGATCCCTTCCCGCCGACGTCTCCCAACGGCAGCCGCAGCTTCCCGCGCCGGGAATTGAGCAAGCCGTCCCCCGAGTGGAACCACTACTACGTCCGCGCCATCAACGGCGAGGTGCGGCTATGGGTGAACGGCGAAGAAGTCTCCGGCGGCGCCAACTGCCAACCGGCCAGCGGCTACCTCTGCCTCGAGTCCGAAGGCGCCCCCGTCGAGTTCAAGAACATCCGCATCCGCGAATTGCCCGCCGCTTCGTCCACGCCTTAGGAGCGTGCGATACGAGGATTCTAAGGCGCCCGGCTCGCGAGAACCGCGACGGCATGCGCTGGGGCGCAGCGGGAGGCGAGATCGCCGATTTTGCGGCTGAGGGCAATCACCTCGCCGGCGGAACATTCCGTCGCGATCAGGCGGCGCGCGAGGAACTCGCCTTCTCCGGCCGTGATGATCGTGGCGGGCGCTTGCCGCATCACGGCGAGGACCTGCCGGAGCGCCGCGGCGGTCATTTCCCGATGTCGTCGGGCGATCACCTCCGCGGCGCGGACTGCATCGTCGAGCGTGAACTCGGCTGGGTCGGCGCAGATCATGCGGGCCAAACGGCTTCGCGCGGCGGCGCGGGTGGCGGGGCGGCCGTCGGCGGTGTTCGCGTCCTGCGGATCTTCCGGAAGATCGCCCAGGAGCAAGTACACGTCGCGGAGCGTGGCGAACAGTTCGCGGGCGATCGAGCAGTCGCGGCCGCGATAGGGGAGCGAATCGACGACGGCGCACACCGGCGTGCGCGAGACGCCGGCGTAAAGTAGCTCGCCCGCGAGGAGTCGCTCGGTGTCGGTCCCTCCCGCGGCGGCGACGCGGCCGGACAGCAGCGGGATGATGTCGGTCGTGGTGGAGCCGACGTCGAGCAACAGCGCCGGCGAGTCGCCGACATAGCGAAGGCAAAACTCCGCCAGCGCCCGCCAGTTCGAGGCGGCGGCCGAGAGCGGCGTGTCGCGGGCGGCGGCCGGAGTCGCAAACTCGCCGCTGGCGAGGTAAACGCGAGTGTCGCGTCCCCCCGCCGCTTCATCCACGGCGTCGAGGATAAAGCGAACTCCCGCCGCCTTGGATTCGAAACAATCGGCGAGTTCGCCGGTCATCGTCACCGCGAGTCGATGGGACGCGGGGGCCGCGGCGATGAGCGAGCGCAGTTCGTCCGCCAATTGCTCCGGATGGGACCACAGCGGAAAGGGACGCGACGCCGCATAGCCGCAGCCGTCGGCCGCCTTCAAGTTGGCGCCGCCGATGTCGAGGCCCAGCCATCCGGCGCTCCGCTCCGTCATCGGTTCTCAGTCCTTCGTGCTTTGCGGCTGCGATTGCCCGAGGGCGAACGCCAAGGCGGCGTCCCGGGTGTGCAATGTCCCCTCGAGCTGCGCGTCGCGGGCGGTTTCCAGCAACTCGCGGAACTGCGGGCCGGGTCTCAGTCCCGCCCGAATCAAGTCGTCTCCCGTGAGCAGGGGCGGCGGATTGAGCTCCTCGGGCGGCAGGGCGAGCTTGCGGCGACAGAACTCGACGGCTTCCGCCGAGCCGCCTTCCGCTTTCGCGACGGCCTCGGCCAACGCCAGCAGATCCTCGGCCCGGTCGTCGATCAGCACCCGCTGAAGCCGGGGCCAGGGGGCCTCGCAAGCATCGTGGATCAGCGACTCGTGGCGCCGAATCCACGCCGCGTACGCCGTCTCCTCATTCGACAACCGCCAGCGGCTGCCGATGGCTTCGATGAGTCGATCCCGTGGGTCATCGCGATCGCCGATCTCCCGCACCAGCGCCGCCAGGGCTACGGGGAATCGCGGCTCGCGCAGCGCGTCCAACACCTCCAGCGTGCGGCGCCAGCGAGCGAGCGGCTCGTCATTGAGGTCTTCGATGTCGCTCGGCGCCGACTCGTGCGACTCCGGCAGCAGAACCGCCAACAGCCGCGATTGCCGGAGCAATTCCGCGGCGACGGCGCGGCGCGGGTGGGGCAGCATCTTGCGCATCTCCTCGGCAATGCGCTCGGCGCTGACGATGACGATCTCCCCCGCCTGCTGCTGGATGGCTGCGAGCGTATCGGGATCGAGCCGGCATTCGTATGTGGCGGTGAACCGCACGGCCCGCAGCATTCGCAGCTTGTCTTCGTCGAAGCGGGCCCGCGGATCGCCGATCGCCCGCACCACGCGCCGCTTGAGATCCTCCAGCCCGCCGACGTAGTCGATCACCCGGTCTTCCAGCGGGTCGAAGAACAGGCCGTTGATTGTGAAGTCGCGCCGCTGGGCGTCGTGCTCGGCGGTGCTGAACGTCACCGCGTCGGGATGCCGGCCGTCGCTGTAGGCGCCGTCCTGGCGGAACGTGGCCACTTCGATCCGCATTCGCCGGGTCCCGAGCACGGCGATCACCCCGAACTCGGCGCCGATCGCCAGCGTGCGGCGATCGCGGAAGGCGTGCTGAAC
>JAHWKS010000190.1 GCA_019347795.1 Planctomycetota bacterium
CGCCTTCCTCAACGGCAAACGCACCGCCGCCGTGCATCGGTTGCGGGCGAAATTCGATCTCGCGGCGGAAACCGTGCGGCTGCGTCGCGAGGGCGAAGCCGAGTGGGAGGCGTTCCCGTTGCGAACCGGCGAGCCGCGCCTCACCGCGTACCTGAGCGACTTCTTCGGTACACCCGTTACTCTCATCGAGAACGATACAGGCGGATTTCCCGACGATACAGCCGCGCCCGGTCCGACCGTCCTCTCCGCGCAGACGCTGGCGGAAGTGGCGAGCTGGTTCGGCTTGACGCTCTCGGAAACGCGGCGGCGTTTTCGGGCGAATCTCGAAATTGACGCCGATGCCCCTTTCTGGGAGGATCGACTTTTTGGTCCCGGTCCCCCCGGCGCCCCGTTCCGGATCGGCGATGTATCTTTGGTGGGGACCAACCCTTGCGCGCGGTGCGTCGTCCCCAGCCGGTCGGCCGACGGCGGCGAGCCGACGCCCCTGTTCGCCAAAACCTTCGCCCGCCGCCGCGCGGAGAGTTTGCCCCACTGGGCGCCGCGAGAGCGGTTCAATCACTTTTTTCGGCTGGCGGTCAACACCCGAGTCGTCACTCCCGCCGCCGGCGCCGTACGCGTCGGCGATGCGGTCCAGATAGATGCATGAGTCCCCTACATCGCACGAACATAGAACGGAGCAATCATGAGAGCCCCGGAAGACAAGATCAAGGAGGCCCTGCTGCACCCCGACCCGCGGGTGCGGGAGCTGGCCCTGGAGCACTTCGGCCACGCCCATCGCGACGACCCGCACATCATGCCCGCCGTGGTCGAGGCGATCAAGAAGTACGGCTGGAAAGACGCCTTCGCCAGCCTGGAGCTGCTCGACAACCTGCCGCAGACGCACGACACGATCGAGTGGCTGCTTACGGAGCTGGAGCAGATCGGCCAGCCGACCGACGAAGAGCAGGGCGAGATCCGCGACAATATCGCCTTCACGCTCGCCGAGGCCGACCCGGCGGAGTTGCGCACCTTCGCCGGCCGCATCGAGAACTACTCCCCCGTTCCCGAGGCGGTGCGGGACGAGATCGCCCAGCGCATCCGCTCGCTGGAGGCCGACCCCGAGCAATGCTGGAAGGACCTGGAGGCGGTTTGCGAGCGCGAGAAGCACGAGGAGGAGCTGTCGGAGGAAGGCGTGGATGAAGCGTATCGACTGGTGGAGACCGTCGCCCGCGAGCCGGACCGTTTCCGCGAGCGCGTGCGGGAGGTGCTGGCCGCCGACGTCGAGGAAGCGGGCGAAAGTGCGCTGTTGTGGCTGGAAGGCTTCGCCGTGCGGCTGGCGGGGGAGATGCGGCTGGCCGAGGCGGCGCCGAAGCTGATCGAGAAGCTGCACGCGGTCGAGCCGTACCACGACCAGGTCGATTGGCTGGCCGAGGAGTGCGAGCGGGCGCTGATCCGCATCGACGGCGACGAAACCGTGCAGACGCTGGAAGACGACTTCCCCAGCAGCAGTTGGAGCTTTCAGCAGTCGGCCATCTCAATCCTGCAGGGCATCCACACCGACCGGGCAGAGCAGGCGCTGTTGAACCTGCTGGCCCGCGAGCACGACCTGCAGATTCGCCAGCACCTCTGCCGGGCGCTGTTGGTAAGCGGGTCCGAGGCGGGGCTGGAGGCGGCGCGGCGGGTGGTGACCGAAGGTCCGCTCGACCCGGCGATGCTCGACCTGCGGCAGGAGCTGCTGGCCGCGGCCGAGATGATGGGCGCCGCGTTTCCCGAGCAGGCCGCCTGGCGGGAAGAGACCAAGGGAGACGAGGAGAGCCGTCGCCGATGGTACTCCCGCGACGTGGCGGTGGTGGACAACTACACGGAGCTGGTCGAGCGCCGCCGCACGTCCGAACGCCGCGGCGACTTTCTCCCCGCCGCCACCAGCCTCATGTTCCGCGAGCGCGTCGGCCGCAACGACCCCTGCCCCTGCGGCAGCGGCAAGAAGTACAAAAAATGCTGCATGCGGAAGTGAGCGGACGCAACCGCAACGATCGTCGACGTCGTGACGCAACGGATTATGATTGAGCGGACGAACTTTCTGGCAGCACTGTTGATTGCCGCCTCTGCGATTGGCCTGCGAGCGGACGAGGGCCAGTGGCAATGGACGAAGCCGGAGTTTGTCGTCTCTGAAAAGCTCCCTCGAGGGATCTCGCACACGCACCTCCTGACGCCACGAGGCTTCGCGCCAATCGTAGATCGTGACGGCTATCTTGTTCTCGAAAGAGCTGCGGGTACGCCAGCCGCGACGACAATCGTGCTACTGCGCGATACCCAAGGGGGCGCTTGGAACAACGTAGCTCGGCTAGAAAACGTGGTGTGGCCCCAGGCGGCCGGCATTCAGCGAGACATCGTGATTGTTGGCCGGTCTCCGCAGGAAGACGAGCCCCAGAGCATTCAGTTCTACCGCGTTGCGTCCAACAGGATTGCGAGCCGGCAGCCGCTTGCGCAACTGGAAAAGGCGCCTCCACGATTGTTGCCGCTTGCGATCCATGCTCGCGATGATGACACCTCGGTTGTTGTGTTGAAGCACTACGAGAGGTCGAAGAGCGACTTGCTCTTTTACCGCTCCGAAGACGGCGGAAAGTCCTGGTCCAATGCTGTTCGAATCGCCAGGACGGCTATGGGCGACGATGACGGAGTCAGAATCATCACCTTCAGTTTCTCTGAACAACATCGCGGAGTCATCGTGGTTGAACGGGAGAACGGCCTCTGGTTCTACCGTACGCGCGATGCTGGGAAGGAGTGGACGAAAGAAGCGTTGGAGCTAAACGATGATCTTCCCCGCGGCGCGATCCGGTTTCCCGTAGCATCGGTAGGACTGCCTCAGGGGGTGGGGCTGTTCTACATGGCCTACATGAGATCCCCCGCGGTCAGAAGTCGTTATTTTTTCGCGACTTCATCCAATGAGGCACGAGACTGGGCGCCGAGCCGGCCGATTACGGCTTGGCTCTCCGGTCGGGGACTTGGCCTGAGCCTTTTGTGCCAAGCGGCCGCGCTGGATAGCCGGATCGCGTTCTCCTACATTACGGATACGGCTATTGATACGACGCTGCATCCGTTCGCCGAACTGGAGTTTGAACCGAAGTTCCATGTGCTTTTGTCGGAGGACGGCGGCAGGCAGTGGAATGATCAGAAACTGCACCAGTGCTATCACGGGTTCGCCGTCTTTAACATCCTGCGCGCGGCGCCGGCGCAAAATGGCATCGTCTTCTTTGTCAGCGTTTTTGATCCCGACAGCAGAAAAACGTCGGTGTTTCGCCAACAATACGCGCCGGTCTCCAATTAGCAGTTAGGCGCCGCGGAAGACTCGCTTGGGCAAGGGAAAACGGCAGCCAGCCGTCTCGGTGAAGCTGGATCGCAGAGTCGTCGTCGGCGCCCTTCGCAAAAGTCAATCAGCGGCCCCGAAGCCCGTCGGTCTGTTGTGGAGTTTGTCGCGGGTCGCCCAGAGGCCGGCGGAGGGGGTGGGGATGAAGTAGTAGCGCTCGCCGTCGGGGGACTCGTGGAAGCCTTCGCGGAGGAGGTCGATCGGGTAGCGGGTGAGCATCTCGCTTAGATCGGCGTAGCGGTAGCCGATTCTCTCGATCTCTTCCCGGCTGACGTGGCCGGGGGCGTAGGTGATCGTGAAGCGGCCTTCGGAGGAGCCGTGAATCAGGTGGGCCGTGGCGTGGGCGAGGTCCTGCATGTCGGCATTCTGGCGGTAGAGCTCCATCACCCGCGGCGTGCCGCAGTAGCCGTACTTGCGGATCAGGGCGTCCACCTCGGGCTGCTCGCCGAAGCGCTTCAGCCCCGGCGCCAGGATCACGAGTTCGCCGCCGTCGGCGAGGGCCATCCGCGTGCGATAGACCGCTTTGTTGGCGACCCACGTGCTGAAGAACTCATCCCCCTGCATCACGCACACAACCTTCTGCAGCGGCTCGTCCAGCACGGTGATGTTCTCCTCCCGCGCCTGCCGGGCCGCCGCGAGGTACGTCTCCAGGTCATCCCCGACGTGGACGCCGGTATGCACCAGCTCGCCGCGATCGTTCCGTCCCAGCACCACCTGCACGTACAGGTCGGGAAGCTTCCCCAAAAAATCCTCCTCCGCCTTGTTGAAGCACTGCCGCACCGGCGTGATGAGGCTCCCGAGATTGTTCTCGATGCCGCAACAGGCCGCCGCCATGTGGGAGGCGCAGATCAGCTCCTTCCCGCCGAGACCGATAAAGTAGTTCTTGTTGTGATTCGCAAAGCCCAGCACCTCGTGCGGAACGACGTGGCCGACGTTGATGATCAAGTCCCACGGCTCGCTCATCAGCCTTGTGTTCAACCAGATCGGAAACCCCCAATCGGCCGCCCCGCCGGTCGTCTCTTTGACGTAGCGTGCCGGAACCTCGCCCTCGTGCACGACGCCGCGGCGCCAATCGTGCGGATGGATCCGCTCCTCGGGAACGGCGCCGAACATCGTCCGATTTTGCTCCGGCGTGTGCGGCTCATGCTGTCCCAGCGTGGGAATGACATGCACCTCCGCCTCGCCGGCCAGCTTGTGATAGAGCCACTCCGTAATCCACCCGGCCCCGGAGTGCATCCGCGTGATGTCCGGCGGCAGCAAGAGCACCCGCTTAGGCGAATTACAAATGCGTCGCTTCGCCTCGACGACGGTCTGCTCCAACAACTGCTCGACCCGCGGCCGATCGATGTGACGCGAAGTTTCCGAAATCCAGGGCATGGGAGGAAATGCGGATGGCGAATGGCGGATGGCGGAACAGGGGCAGTTTAGCAGCGATGCCGCGTTTTCTCACGGGGGCAGCGCCTCCAAGCCAGCATTTTCCCTGGATCTTGGCGGTAGTAGTGCGGTAGGTCTGGGAGCGGTATCGCGAGTTGACTGCACTACAGCAAGAGAGAGAACGACTCGACGAACACGACCAGCGCGAGCTCCTCGAACTGAACGAACTGGTGGAGTCAACGCACGCCCGACGGATGCAATACGTGGCCGAACTCGCCCTCCGCCGCGGGACGCCGCTACGGGAGTTGATGGACCAACTGGGATTCCCCGATTATGGTCGAATCTGAACCGCAGGTTCCGCAATCCCTGCGCGAAAAGGTGTTCCAATTAGCGGTCGGCTGCTGCGAATACTGCCTCAGCCAGGCAAGTTTCAGTCCCTCCCCCTTCAGCGTCGAACACATTGTTCCGCGCGCAGACGGCGGCGCCAATGAGATCGCGAACCTCGCGTTGGCCTGCATGGGGTGCAACGGCTTCAAAGGACTGAACATTGCGGGAATCGATCCACAAGATGGCGAGATCGTCCCATTGTTCCATCCTCGTCGCGATCGATGGGCAACTCACTTCGAATGGGAAGATGCCCAACTGGTAGGACGGACGCCGCAGGCTCGTGCGACAATCGACGTGCTGCGAATCAACGATTCGGAGGCAGTCGCGCTGCGACGGTTGGTTTTGGAAACCGGCGCCAGTCTCGAATAGGCGATGGCCGACAGCACGCTCTCTTCCGACTCAGCCTCGTGCTGAGTTCGTACGGGCGAAACTGCTCTATTTCAACGCCCAGATGAGTCGTTCGCGTTTTCATCCTTCTCCGGCAACGGAAACTCGTCGCGCAAGTCCAGCGAGCGGCGGGCCAGCTCCAGGGCTTGTTTGCGGAGCCCCTCGTGAGTCGTCTTGCGAAGGATTTCACGGATTGCCTCGGATGCCCGCAGGCGATCAAGGGGGAGCAGAGGTTGGGTGTAGCGAGCATCGAATCGTGGTGCGATGCGAACGAACGCCTGGGAGAACAAGTCGTCGCGTTCCTCCGATTCGCCGGACTCCTCGGCCATCACTTCGAGCATCATGCGGGCCAGCGTTTGACCGGCGGGGCGGTTGAGAAGTTCACGCGTGGCCGTTACCACGCGCTGTTGAAGGTTAACACCGCCGGCGAGGGGAGTCAGCAACAGCGCGCGCGCCGTGTGGTACGGCGCCTGGTCCAAGTGTTCGGCGGGCGGCAACCCTGCTTCGCCCTGTTGCGGCGCCACGATCCAGCGACGCAGGTCCTCGAGCTGCCGGCGCACGCGCTCGTCGGCCGGCTCGCCCTGGCGGATGTACTCGGGGACGGTTCCCGTCAGCCACCAGTAGTCGATCAACAATTGGTACGTTTGGATCCCGGCGGTTGCGTCCTGCGGAACCGCCGCTTCACCAGCGAGTGAGCCGTCCACCCGATACCGCGGCCGCAAATACCGGTCGAGCACATCGCGCGTCCGCGGGAATTTGGGACTGTCATCAGCGGGCAGATGGCCCAGGGCCGCGTGGATCGAAGAGAACAACGCCGCTACACGGTCACCGAGTTTTGGATCGTCTGCGGATGAGAATTCCAGTTCCTCGACGAGCCGCGCCGCGACCTCCGGCCAGAGACGGCGAATCTGGGCAGCGCGCGGATCTTTCGCCAATTGCCCCCGCCACGTGTCAAGACCGTGCACCTGCGCCCGGGCTAGCGGCGCACGCCTCCGAGTCCGAGCACAACGACCTGCACGCTATGGGAGTGCGCATCCGCGATCGTCCGGGCGCCAAGCACTTCGGCGATCAACGCCGCGGTAACCGGCACGGCGAGGGACTGGCGAAACCAGGCGTCGAAGGCCCACCACTCGCTCTCGTCCCGATTTTCGAGGAGAACATCGGCCGTCGCTTGCAGCCACTCCACGGCCTGCGGCGACTGCGGGACGATCGCCGCGGCGAGCAGCCGGCTCTCGAACCAGCGATCGTCGCTCTCGGGAATCTCGAGCAAACGATCGACGCCGCGATGGGCCGCCTGCGGATGCTCCACCGCCTCGTCTTCGCCGCTAACGGTCGCCAGCAACGCCCCGGCAAATGCGGCCTGCGAGCCTTCCCCCTCGACGTATCGCGAGACGAGGTACGGCGCCAACTCCTGCCACGGCGCCTGGCCGGCCCGCTTCACCAGCGGGACCCGTTCCTCGTGCTCCCATGGCCTATGGCCCGCCAGTGCATACAACGTTCTTTGGGGAAACTGCTCGCTCAGTTCGGCGCCGACCTTGAGCCACACCGCGGCTTGCTCCTCGGCGGGCTCTCCCGTCGCCAGTTCGACCAGCGCGCCTGCCGCCGTAATCTTGGCCTTGGTGGACTTCTCCCGCTCGAAGCGGTCCTGCCACACGGAGCGCGGCTCGCCCATGTAGATCGGCTCGTCCGTTGCCGGCTTTCCATTCGCGACCGCCGGCTGCTTTTCATAGCGGATGCGAGCGAGCACTTCTTCGCCAGCCTGCAGCGTGAAGGCGTCGGGCGTCACTTGGAGTGAGTCGTGGCCGCCGGCCAGCCGCACGCGATACCGGCCGGCCCGCAGCACCGTTTCCTTATCGCCTTCCTGAATCTCCAGCGATTGGACCTCCTGCTCCTCGTTGACCAGCTCCACGCGAATATTGTCCGCTTCCGATTCGATGCGGAGCGTGCCTTCGGGAGTTTGCAGCACGAGCACAACGCCCAGACACACGGCGGCGACGGCGATCGCGGCCAGGACCAGCCATCGCGGAAGGCGCCGGGAGTGAGCGACGGCGTCCGACTCGGCCTTCTTCTCGTTCGGCGCGGTGGCGTCTCGCCTCTCGCCGAGGAGCTCCGCCAGCGACGCTTCGGCTTCCGCGACTTCTGCCGCATCCGTGTCGCGCGGATCGTCGTCCGGAGGTGCGATCTCCGCCACCCGCCGCGCCAGGTCGCCGCCGGCCAAGGGCGCCAGCATCGCGGCGACTTCTTCCGCTGAACCGGGACGCTCCTCCGGCCGAGGGGCCAGCAGGCGGGCGATCAGGTCGTTCAGCTCTGCCGGAACATCGGGCCGGATCGCGGCCACGCGCGGCGGCGCCTGCTCGGCGATGCGCCGCAACTGCGCCAGCAGCGGACGTTCGTCGGCGCCGCCATGCGGCGGTCGCCCCGTTAGCAGGAAGAACAGCGTCGCCCCCAGCCCGTAGAGGTCGGCCCGCTGGTCGAGCGGCTCGCCGCCGCCGGCCTGCTCGGGCGCCATGTAATCGAGGGTGCCCAAGAGCCGGCCCAGCGACGTGTCGCGATCCGCGGCGACATTTTCCGCGAGATGCGCAAGGCCGAAGTCGAGCAGCTTTACCCTGCCCGCGTGATCGACCATCAGGTTCGACGGCTTCACGTCGCGATGGATGGCGCCTTGCGCATGGG
>JAHWKS010000191.1 GCA_019347795.1 Planctomycetota bacterium
CGCTTCGCCGGCCGATTGGGAGCGATCGTTCGCCCGGCCGGGAAGCTGAAACGAGACGATGCCGCTGGCGTGGTCCGGGTCGCGGCGGCTGACGATCACCGCCCCCGCCTCTTCCAGGCGACGACAGGCGTGATCCGTCACCGCCAACACCCGCTCGGCGACGGGCGAGGCGTCCGGGCCGACTCCGGCCTTTGTTAGCAAGTCGAGGCTGGCGCCCAGCCCCGCGACGCCCACCATGTTTTGAGAGCCGCCCTCGTACCGCGCCGCCTCCGGGCGCAGCGAAAGCTCGATGTGCGAGTAATCGGTCCAGTGCCGCACACTGTGCCAGCCGACGTTCATCGGACGCAGCCGCTCCAGATGCTCGCGCCGCACAAAGAAGACGCCGGCCCCCTCGGGACCGAGCAGCCACTTATGCCCGTCGGCGGCGATGAAATCGACTCCATCACGGCGCACATCCAGTGGGAAAACCCCCAGTCCCTGGATCGCGTCGAGGAAGAAGAGGGCGCCGCGGTCGTGGATCATCCGCGCCGCCTCTCGCACGTCGATCCGCCAGCCGCTGGCGAAGCCGACCCAGCTCAGCGAGACGATCCGCGTCCGCTCGTCGCACGCCTCCGCCACGCGATCGAGATCGACAACACCCTCCGGCGCCTCAACCCGCCGCGTTTCCACGCCTCGCGCCGCAAGATTCATCCAGGGATACTGGTTCGTGGGGAACTCGTTCGCGAGTGTGACCACATTGTCGCCTGGCTCCCAGGGGAACCCCTCCGCGACGAAGTTCACGCCGGCCGTGGTATTTGCGATGAGGGCGATCTCCTCCGGCGCGGCGGCGATCATGGCGGCCGCGGCTTTTCGGACTTCCTCAACCCGCGCCGCCCACCGCGGCCAAACGGTGTCCCCATCTTCGGCCGCTTCCCGCGACCAGGCGGCGATGGCCTCGGCCGCCGGCGCGGGGATCGGCGCCACGGCCGCGTGATCAAAATACGTCCACCTGCGGACAACCGGCATCTCGCTGCGAAACATGGCGCTCGATTGGGGAGGCGAAAAAAGAAGCCGCCCGGGAAAGGCGGCTTAGCTTTGCTTTCGACAGCGCGGGTCGCTTCGCCGAGCCGGCGCCATTCTACAGCGTGCGCGCGAAGGCGTCCAATTCCTTCTCCGCCTGCTCCTTCTCATAGCCATACCGGTCCTGAAGCCGGCCGGCCAGCTCCTCGCGTTTGCCGTTGATGTTCTCCAGGTCATCGTCCGTCAGCTTTCCCCACTTCTGCCGGACACGCCCTTTCAACTGCTTCCAGTTGCCTTCCACCTGATCCCAGTTCATCGCTCTTCTCCTATGTGGATTGAAAACAGGAGTCACGGCACCCGCTCCTGCCCCAGGCATAAACGGTGCACACGGCGCGCCAATTTTCGACTGCGCGATGTTCCGGTGGTTTTCCCTGAACTTTTTCGCCGTCTATTCCGTCTTAAGGGAGGACGCCCTATAATTTGACGAAGGGTGAGTGCGTCCTTTCTTCTCTTCCGGGGGCGATCTGGATTCGACCGGGCGCCTGGAAGCGAAAGTTGCGAGCCGTGGTTGGTCGGAGGCCACGTTAAAAGCTGACCACACTTTTATCTGCCGAAGGTAACTTCGCAATGGCGGCCTAACTAAGGCTGCCCCGGCTGCGGACTTTAGTCGGAGAGGTCCAAAAGCCGGTCGCCAAATCCGACTCGCTCAGATTCATGCCGGAAACGGTCTGAGTTAAAACAACGTCTCTGGCTAGCCCGTCGCGGACCTCGCCGGTGAGGGCCGCAGCGGGCGAACCTCAAAACGCCGGCTACGCCCGTAGACGCTTTCGCGGAAACGCCGCGGGACGCGGGTTCAATTCCCGCCGCCTCCACTATGGCCAATCTGCGAGTTGATCGCAAGTTGGCCTTTTTCATGCGCTTACAGCAAAATGCGGGTGTTTTCGAGGAGAGCGGCGTCGTAATCGCCGTCGCGCCGGGGGATGGGCATGTCGTTGTCTTTTACGATAACGCGGTCATGGCGGCGCCTGTGTTGGTTCCGGTGGGGATCCCGAGGTGGCGCGGCGCGAAACCGCAAGCGGATCTCCGGATGACTTTCGCTCATTCGCGGGGTTCTTCGCGGGCGTGTCGTACGGCGTGGCGCCGGAGTCGCAGGAGGAGCATCGCCGCATCGCGGAGGACGTGGGGCAGAAACCCGGGAACCAGGGAGTGCGAATCAACGGAAACCTGCTCGCCGAGGCGGAAGTCGGCCGGACGATCCTGTGGCGGGAGCTCTTCTCCCAGATTGTTAATCGCCCGCGGGCGCTGCCTCGCCGCGCATCTCCTGCGTCGCCGGTTGCCGCGGGAAGGCCGTGGCGAAGAGCACCAGCGCCGCGGCGGCGATGAGCGCGGAGGTGAGCCAGATCCCCGGCCAGTCGCGCACCTCGACATTGCCCTCGAAAGTGGTGTACTCCACCAGCCCCGCGGTCGCAGCCACGCCGAACGACTCGCGCAGCGTCGGCCCGCCGACGCCCGTGGTGAAGAGTTTTCCAGTCCAGCCACCGACCAGTCCGCCGAGGAAGAACCCGAATCCAAGAATGCAGGTGCCGTAGAGCGTTTGCATGCTTCCGCGGAGGTCCTTTTTGATTACGTTGTCGATGTACATGAATGCCGCCGCCAAAAAGCAGCCGAAGCAAAAGCCGTGCAGGGCCTGCCCGACTACCGCCAATCCGAGCCTTGCGGCAAACGGAATCTCGAAGGCGAATACTGCCGCAAGGATTAGGCACCGCGCTGTGTACGCGAGCGCTCCAACTAACATCACCGGCTTAAACCCGAGGCGGACGATTGCCAGACCCACGCCGGCCATCACAGCCACCTCGCAGATTTGGCCGATCGAGGCGATACGTTGTTCGGCTGCGGTTTCCCAGCCGCCGCTGCGTAGGATTTCTCGGAGGAACGGGCTATTCCACGTAAAGAAGAACTGATGTGCGATGGCGATCAACAGCGTTGTGACCAGCAATATGAATAGATTCCAGCGGGTGAAAAACGCTTTCATGACCGCCCCGGGTGCGAAATCACGAGCCTTGCCCGGCTGCGGCGGAGTGTGTGGCAGGCTGAGGGAGTACAAGCCCATCGCCACACCCGTCGCCCCGGCGAGCATGAATCCCAGGCCCCGCCCAATGTCTCGCTCGTTACCTTCCAGGCCAGCTAGCCAGACCATCTCTATCCACCACGCCGGCAAAACGAAGCCGATCGTCCCCCAAAGCCGAATTAGCGGAAACTCGCGGTCCGAATTCCGCAAGTGGTGAAATGCGAGCGCGTTGGTAAGCATCATCGTCGGTACGTAAAGCACCGAATAAACAGCGCCCAACCCAATAACGATCCACACATTCGTTTGCGTAAAGAGCAACAACATCAAAAGGCCGCCCACGATGTGGCAGACCGCCAGCACGCGCTCGGTCGCAAAGAAACGATCGATCAACTGCCCGAAGAGAAAGGGCGTCAGGATTGGTCCCAACGCCAAGGCAGTGCCAAAAAACCCGACCTGATAGGCCGTGAACCCCAGCGCATTCTGAACATAAAGAGACGCGATGGGAAAATAGCAGCCCTGGATGAAGTACTGCAGGAACATCATCAGGCAGAGCCGCCACCGCAGCGGCCGCGCCGTCCGATCCCCCAGCGGCGAAGCAAGCGTTTCAGCAGACATTACCCAAGGCGCCCAGGAGCCGGAGAAGCGAAGTTGCCCCATCGTAGCGGATGACGACGGCCGTGCAAGCGCGCCGCAACCGGCGCCGTGTTACGGCTTCTGCTCGTCGGGGCAGATGCAGACGAGCTGGCCGCAGCCGGGGCAGCCGGCGCCGTACTTGCGGCGGACCGCCTCGCTCAGATCGATGCCTGCCACGTTGGCGATGGTGGCCAGCCACGCCAGCACGTCGGCGAACTCCTCCAGGAGGTTCTCCTGATCGTTCTTCCGCAGCGCGGAGGCCAGCTCCCCGACTTCCTCCATCAGCCACATGAACGTGCCGTCCACGCCGCGGGCGATGTCCTTCTCATAGTACATCTCGCGGATCAACCGCTGAAAATCGGCAAGAGAAATGTCGGAGGTTTCTTTCGGCATGGATCAGCTCCGTCGCACACGTTTAACCGCGGCCCAGCGGGCCGCGCGAGCGGAGCCGATGGATACTGCTACGCGCGGCCCGCTGGCCGCGGTTCAACAATTACTACTGCAGACTCTCCAGCAGTACATCGGCCCCGGGATAATCCGGATCTTGCTTCAGCAACTCTTCGAGCGTTTCCCGGGCGGCGTCTTTGCGGCCGGTCTGCACCTGGGCGTCGGCCAGTGCGAATCGCCATGCCGATTGCTTCGGCTCAAGCCGGACGGCAAGCGCGTACGCGTCGATGGCCTGCGGGTAATTCTCCTGACCGGCGGCGGCCTGAGCCAAGGCGGCGTGAAGCTCTGCGTCCGTGACGTCGATCAACAGCGCGTCGCTCGCCCACTTCTCCGCTGCGGCGTAATCCTTCTTTTCCAGCGACTCGATCGCGAGCTTCTTTCGGATCAGCACGTCGTCGTATTCGATCTCCGCCAACTCGCCGAGCACGCCGGTCAGCTTGTCGTTGTCCTGCGACGTGAGATAAACGCGGGCCAGCGCCTTGAGCCACTTCTCCTTCCCCGGCAGCTTTTTCAGACCTGTCCGGTAGAGCCGAGCCGCCGCCTCGTAGTCCTTGGCCTGCAGCTTCAGTCCGGCCAGGAGCGCGAGTGCGTTCTCCTGCGGATCCTCCTCAGAGACGGCGTTTTCCAAAAGCTCCAGCGCCTGCCGGGCGTCGCCGATGGAGAGCTGCAGCCGGGCCAGCACGTACGCCGCCAATTGCTGCTGCGGCTCGACCTGCTGCGCCGCCAGCGCCAGCCGCCGCGCCTGCGGGTTCGCCTTCCGCTGCAGGTAGGCGTACGCCAGGCGAGCGAGGTTCTCGGCGTCTTTGGGATCCTCCTTCACCGCGTCTTGCAGCCAGGCGAGGTCGAGCGTCGCCGCGTCTCCTAGCGGCCCGGCTTCGGCGATGATGCGATCGACGAACTTCAGGTAGCGCTCCTCGAACTCCTCCTGCTCCACGTGGAAGCACCGTCGCAGCGCCTCCCGGGTGTCGAGGTTGTCGGCATACGCCGCCAGCATCTTGGCGAGCGCGTCTTCGCCGTACTCAATGAGCATGTGCTCCGCGTACAACTCCGCCTGACAGTAAGCCAGCGTCCAGTCGTCGCCGTCGGCCGGGCGGACGAAGCCGAAGTTGACGTCGTCGAGGTTGAACAGCTTCCCTGCGGCCCGCCGCCGCGCCAAGAGCTCCGTCCACTCGCTCGGGCGGGGCAAGTCTTCGTGCCATACCGCCAGCGCCTCGGTGAACCAGTGCGGCACGTTGAAGTTCGTCTGCTGAAGGTTCACCACGTGGATGAACTCATGCCCCAGCACGCGGCCCCAGTGGAACTTCTGCGGCATCGCATCGGGCGACACCATCGCCACCATTTTGCCGGCGCACGCTCCCACGGTGCCGATGTACGGCAAGCCGACCATGCGGGCGCTGAACCAGCCGTGCCCGCCGGTGGTGCGGGCGCGGTTGAAGATCTCGAACAGCGTCTTCTCCGGCGGCTCATAGCCCATCGTCTTCGTGACCGCCGGATAAACCACGTCTTCCAGATGGCGGGCGACGGCTTGGGCGAGAATCTCATCCTGCCCGCGATCGAACTTGATCACGAAGTGCTCCGTCTCCAGCACCGCGTAGCCAGAGAGGACATCGAGCACCTCGAGCGTGTTCTTGACGCGAACGTTGAAGGGATCGGCGTCGAATGAATTATCAAGCAGCTTCGCCGCCTCCACCTCTTCGCCCAGCCGCATGTGGACCATCCCCAGCTTGCCGGGGACCTGGATCAACTGCGGCATCCGCTGGTGCGCCTCGCGGTAAAAATGCGCAGCCGCGGGATAACGCCGCAGCAGATCGAACGCGTCGCCCATCGCGAGGAAGAAGCGGCCGCAATGCTCATTCCGCTCCACCGCCTCGGCGATGATCTTGGCCATGCGAGAGTCGGCCGAAAGCGGCGCCTCGAAGTCGGCCGGCAAACCGTCCAGCGCCCCGCACGCGGCGGCGAGCCGGCCGAGCGTGGCTTCATCGCGCGGATTGAGTTCGCGGGCCTGCTCCAAAACGTCGATTGCCTCGGCCAGCTTGAAGTTGGCCATGTGGAGATCGGCCTGATGCTGATGAGCCCCGACGAGGCGCGGGTTCAGCTCCAGCGCCTGCTCGATGGCGGTCTCCGCCTCCGCCAGGTTGAAGCTCTGCAGGGCTATCCCGGCGCGGGCGGCGTGAATCTCGGCCGCCCGCGGATTGATCGCCAAGGCGGCGTTCAACTCTTCGGCGGCGGCGGATTCATTGTACTTCTCCAGGAACAGCAGCCCCGCCGCCAGCCGGGCCGGCCAATAGTTTTCGTCTCTCCGCAGCATGCCGGGGTAAAGTTCGCTCACGAGGAAGCGGAATTGATTGCTGTTCCGCGTCCAACGGGCGTACTCCGCCGCCGCCTGCCCGATGAGGTGGAGGTCGTCGAGGCTTTCGATCCGCTCGGCCTGGTTGTAATGGTCGATAAACCATTCAAAATCCTTCTCCGCCTCGTCCAGCCGCCCCGCCGCGACGTGCAACTCGGCGACGACCCACCGGGCGAGCACGTTGTCCTCATCCAACTCCAACGCCCGCCGCGCGAGCTTCTCCGCCTCCTGGTGATCCCCCCGCTCCAGCGCAAACTGCGACAGCCTCGCCGTCAACGCCGCTGACTGCGGATGCGCCTCAGCCGTCGTCTCCAAAAGCTGGACCGCCTGCTCGCACTGGCCCCGCGCCCGCAGGCAATCCGCCCGACCGATCGCCGCGGCGATCGTAGCATCGTCGGCGGCTTGGGAATACAGTTCCTCGGCCTCCTCATAGCGGCCGGTCAGTCGGAGCGAATCCGCTTGGGTGAGGAGCCTCTGCGCTTCCCCGGCGTGGGCCGAGGCGGCGCCCCCTACGCAAACGATCAACGCGATTCGTGCAATGAACATAACCAACTCCACCTGCCCACCTGCCCCCACCGACTCGAAGTCACTGCAAGGGATTGGCGGGAAACAATTCGATCGTCTCGCCGCTGTCGAGGATCAGTTGGCCCGAGGTGACGTCTTCGGTGTCGGCGTCGATGGTGATGCATTCAGCCCGCAGGCGGCCGCTCCCTTTCTCGCCGCGAATGTCGAACACCCACACGTCTTCCCCCGGTTCCTCCATGGAGGCGTCCCAGTCGTGGCGGAACTCTTGGATGGCGCCGATATGCTCCACGATGAGGGGGTGGTCCTCGACGTCGGCCTGCACCTGGCGGTCGAATTCATCGAGCCCCTCGGAGAGCCCTTGCTCGATACCCTGGGAAATCCCCTCTCCAAGTTTGTCAAGACTTGGCGCAACCATCAGGTACAAGGCCGCCGCTCCACCGCAGCACACAAACAGCAACCCGCCGGCGACAGCCAGGATCACCAGCACGACTTTCGTCGCGTTGCTTCCGGAGGGACGCTCGGGATAGTCATTCACAATTTCGCCTCCGCGGCAAGGAATCCCAATGAGTCAACACGCGGCGAGCATTTGGTCGAGCCGGACGACCTGGTTACACATCGATCACCACCGTCTGCGCGATCAGGTCGTGAATGCAGCGGCGCTCTTCGTTGAAGATCCACACTGCGTCGATCAAGCCGAACAGGTTGCAGGCCTGGTTGATCGCGGCCGGGACCCAGCTTCGCAACAGCACGCCGTTCACGAAGCCCGGCAGCTCGCCGGTGTCGTAGCGGATGATCCGCATCCCCAGCATCCGTTTGGCGATGGACTGACCGCTGCGCGTGATCATGACCCAATTGATGATCCCCACGGCAAGCATGCCCAGCAGCATCAGACCGAGTCCCGCCATCGCCGCGGCGTCGTTCTGTTCGGCGGTCGCGATCATCAGGATGAATCCCGGCCCGGCGCCGATCATGTAAAAGAAACCGTCCGCGATCGCTCCCGCGAGCCGCTTCCATCGTGATGATAGGGGCAGACTGTAAATCGCCGGCCGAGTGTAGCCGTAGGCGGTGGGCGCCTGATATGGATTTCCCGACTCTTTCCCTGCCGTCGCATCGCCGAAGGGGTT
>JAHWKS010000192.1 GCA_019347795.1 Planctomycetota bacterium
GCTTGTCTCGGTGGTTCAACGGCTTTTGCTCCAGCTTATCGCTCCCCTTCACCTCCCTCTATTCGCGTCGCATGAGGCGCCGCAGGCGCCTCATGCGACGCGAATGGGGGCAGGGGAACTCGCCTGCGTCTGGAGCAAAAGCCCCTTTCCCACCGAGGCAAGCTCGGCAGGGAATGGGACGCTCACAACGCATGAGGTTGCGAGTTGATCACAGGCGTGTGCATCGTAAGCCGCTTTCGAGCCCTTTTCCATCGGTAAGCAAACGCCCGCACGCCGCCCATTCTTTGCCCCACGTCCGCCATCCCATAGATTACGCACTCGCGGTTCATCCACCATGCAAGGAGGAGGCGATGAGCGAATATCAATATGTGGCGTTTCGAGCTGTCGATGCGCCGGTGAGCGAGAAGAACTTGGAGTACATGGAGCGGCAGTCATCGCGTGCGGAGATCACGCCCTGGTCGTTCGACAATTCGTATCATTACGGCGACTTCCGCGGCAATGCGCTGGAGATGCTTCGCCGCGGCTATGACGTTCACCTGCACTACGCGAACTTCGGCGCCCGTAAGCTGATGATTCGTTTGCCGCACGGTTTGCCGGATCCGGAAGCGGCAAGTCCAACAGGCGAAGAAGTTAAAGAAGCAGCGTCCAACGCTCACCCGGCTCACCGGCGAACTGCGCCGTCGCGGGTTCGTGCCGAAATGAACGGGCAAGCCCAAGGGGGTCGGGGAGGTTTTTCGGCCAACCAACTTGCCAAGTCGCAAGATCTCTCGGCCGAAAAACCACCCCGACCCCTTCCGCTGCGGCGAACCGTGCAATTCAGATCCTGCCCCCTATCGCATAGATCACGATGGCGATGATCGCGATCAACAGCAGCACCGTCGCCACGAACGCGCAGATGCGTTTCCACGAGAGCGGCTTTTCGCCGGCGACCTTGCCCGTCTGGCCGTTCACCAGGAAGCGATACAGCTTATCGCGGTAGCGGTAGCTGAAGATGTAAATCGGCAAGAGGCATAAGTCGGAGTTGACGGACGAAAACCGCGTCTCCACTTGCAGCGAGCGATGCGTGTCGCCGGGCAGGAATGCGGCGACGTTGGATTGCTCGCGGCGATAGAACTCATCCTGGCAAACTCGCAACGCGTCGTCCCGCTCGATCGAGTACTCCTCCGCCAGCCAGCCAGCCAGGTACTTCGGCTCGTACCGGGCCAGGGCCGGCAACTGGAACGGCTTCACGCGGTCGGCATCGGCCTGCGAAAGCCCCCGGCTCCCGGACACCAGGTAGCCGCTGTAGTAGCGATGATGCCGGCCGGAGAGCGGCCACCACTCCGTCTCCCGCACTCGCCGGGTGCGGGTCACGAGCTTGCCGTTCTTATCTTTGGTGGTGTAGGTCTCGGTGCGATACCAATACTCGCCGACGGTGGCCGACCAGTTGCTTTGGGCGAGCATCGAGAAATTCCAGAACGGCAGGTAAAGGCCCTTGAGCTTCTCGACCGAAGCCGCCTGCCGCAGGTCGCCGGGACGAAAGAGTCCTCCCTCGGCGATCCACTTCCGGTACTTCGCCTCCGCCTCTTCGCGCGTGACGGCGAAGCCGATCACGAACTCCGGCGGCTGCCGGCCGGCGGCGCGGGCGAACTCCACCACGTACGCCGAGTCGCAAAACGGACAGACGTAGCTCCGCTGCTCGGGATCGGTGGCCACCTCCGCCCCGCACTGCTCGCAGCGAAAGAACTTGCGAACCGTCTCCTCATCCACTAACTCCGCCTGCGCCACGCTTGCGGCCAGCGCGGCGGCCGCAGTTTCCTGCGGCGATCCACACGCGGGACAGAACTTGTCCCACGCCTCGACCGGCGCCCCGCACGCCTCGCATGGACTGCCGTGCGGCGTCTGAGCATCGACGTCGATCTCCGACGGCGCGTCGAGGAACTCGATGTCCGGAGCTGCCGCCTGTGAGTTCACTCGCCTCGCACCTTTTGGTAGATCGCCTTGAGCAGCGAGTCGACGTCGCTGAACTTCTTCTTCTCCGCCAGCACCGCGTCGATCAGCTTCCTCGCGTCGCTCTCGCTGTGCCCAAGGGTGAGCAGGGCCTGATAGGTGTCGTGGACCACATCGTGCTCGACCTCCGCCTCGCGGGCTTCCTCGTCAATCCGCAGCAAGGCGAACTTCGGCATTTTGCGCCGCAGCTTGGCGATGATGCGGTCTGCCGTCGCCGGCCCCACGCCGGGCAAGGCCGAGAGCCCCTTCGCATCCTGCTCTTCGATGAGCGAGGCGACTTCCTGCACGGGGCGGACCATGGCCCGCAGCGCTTTCCGCACCCCCACCCCGTCCACCGAGCAGAACAGCTCGAAGAACTCCCGCTCCGCCTCGTTCGTGAAGCCGACCAGCCGCGGCGAGACGCGGCCTTGGGCCGGGTTGCCTTCGAGATAATGGATCGTGTGGAGCTGCACGTTCTCGCCAACGAGGTGCTGGAGCTGCCGCCGCGTGAACTCGGGGATCATCACCTGGTACTCAAAGGCGTCGATGCCGAGCGTGGCCCGGTCGTCGGCGATGGAGACGAGATTTCCAGAGATTTTGGTGATCAAGTGGACGAAGCTCCGAGGGTGACCCTATCATCAGCCGCAGAGCGCTAGCTCCCGGTTCCGAAACCTGGAACCAATTCCCCAAGAACCGGATGCTAGCGCGTCGCCGTTGTTTTGTTCTGCGGACGATCCATCAATCCTGGTTCCGCAGCACGTTGTCCCTAAGATACACGTGGCAAAGTGCGATCGCCAATGCGTCGGCCACGTCGGACGGCTCGGGCGGAGCGGGCAGGCCGAACTCGCGGGCGACCGCCTGCTGCATCTGGAGTTTCGGCGCCCGGCCGTTGCCCGTCAAAATCTTCTTGATCTGCGTCGCCGCGTAGGGGAGCACCGGGACGCCCGCCTCGGCCGCCGCCAGGCAGATTACGCCGCGGGCGTGGCCCATAAGAATCGCCGTGGTCGGCCGGTCGTAGTGCGAGTAAAGCTCCTCCAGCGCCATCGCCGCCGGCTTCAGCGACGCGATCACCTCCGCCACGCCGTCATGAATCTCCCGCACCCGCTCCGCGAGCGAATTCCGGGGGCTGCTCCGCACCACGCCCGCCTCCAGCAGCCGCGGGCCACGATCGGTGATTTCAATGGCGCCATAGCCCGTGGTGTTCAGGCCGGGATCGATGCCGAGAATACGTTCGAGGGACAAATCGAATCGCCTTTCGAGACGTTGGAGTCCAGCCTTGAGGCTGTCTTCACACGCTAAAGCGTGGACTCCAACTACTCGATTCGCCACTGGGTGCCGTCTTTGCGGTCTTCCAGCGTTACGCCGAGAGACGTTAATCCGTCGCGGATCTTGTCGGCCATGGCGAAGTCTTTCTTGCTGCGGGCGAAGGTTCGCAGCTCGACCAGCAGGTCGAGCAGCTTGCCGGCGAGTTCGCTCTCGGCCTTGGCCGACGTCGCGGGAGGCTGGCGGAACAGGCCGAAGATCGCCGACAACTCGCGGAGCGTCAGCACGCCGCGCGTGAACGTAACTAGTTGATCGGCGTTCGGACTTCCCGCATCTTCGATCGTCTGCGCATGCTTATTAAGAGTGCGCACCAGCTCAAACAGGTCGCTCATCGCGGCGCCGGTGTTGAAGTCGTCATCCATCTTCGACAGGAAGCTGTCGCGATGCTCGTTCACCTGCCCCAGGAGCGGATCATCTCCGGCGTCGATCTCGCCTTCGCTGCGGCGGGCGATCGGCTGCAAGTCGTAGAATCGCTCGCCGGTCAGGCGTTCGTAGCGTTCAAAGAAGCGATAAAACGTGTCGAGTCCCGCGCCGGCCTCGGCCACCGCCTCTTCGCTGAACACAATCGTGCTGCGGTAGTGGGTGCGCAACAGGAAGAACCGCAATCGCTCGCCTCCCTGCCGCTCCACGAGACTCGCCAGTCCGCCGGCGCCTTTGGAGCGGCTGATCTTGGTATCGGTCGTCGCCTGCTCTTCGCCATCGCGATCGCCGCGGCCGCCGACTTTGCCCGCGGCGGTCGAAGCCCGCATCAGGCCGTTGTGCATCCAGTACTTCGCCATCGGCTTGCCGTGCCGGCACTCACTTTGGGCGATCTCGTTCTCATGGTGCGGGAACACCAGGTCCAGGCCGCCGCCGTGGATGTCGAAGGTTTCGCCCAGCAGGTTGCGACTCATGGCCGAGCATTCGATGTGCCATCCGGGCCGGCCGGCGCCCCAGGGGCTTTCCCAGGACGGCTCGCCCGCCTTGGCCGACTTCCAGAGGGCGAAGTCGCCCGGCGATCGCTTCTTCGCCGCCGCCCCGCCTCCTTCGCCTTGCTGGCTGTCGGCCGAACGGTTGCTGAGTTTCCCGTAATCCGAGTCGCGAGTGACATCGAAGAACACGTCGCCCGCCGACTCGTAGGCAAAGCCCTTATCGATCAAGTCCTGAATGAAGGCGACAATCTCGCCCATCGTCTCCGTGGCCCGCGGCATGTGGTCGATCTGATCGACGCCGAAGGAGGCGAGGTTCTTCAGGTAGTCCTGCGTCATCTCTTCAGCGATCTGCGCCATCGGCAAGTTCCGCTGCCGCGACTGCTCGATGATCTTGTCGTCGATGTCGGTGATGTTCACCACCCACGTCACGTCATACCCGCAGTATGTGAGGTAGCGCTTGATGGCGTCAAAGATGACCGGCCCCACCATGTGCCCGATGTGGGCCTCCTTGTAGACCGTCGGGCCGCACAGGTATATGCCCACGTTGCCCGGCCGCACCGTCTCCAGCGGCTCCTTGGTCTTGGACAACGTGTTATAGACGCGCAGCGTGTTCACCGTGTTCAAGGCGCCCTTCGGCTTCGACTGAGTCGCAACAGACATCGCAATACGGATCCACCTGAGGAAAATAGCCGGAGACCAACGCGTCTCCGGAAGTCCGCGCTATCCTCTGGCGCGACCTTTCCAAACCATCTACGCCCCAACCCGCTCCAACAGCGCCACGCATTCCGCCGCAATCGCCTCCTCCCGCCCCACAGGCCCGACAAGCTCCCCCGTCTTCGCTTTGACGCCGATCGCCTCCGGCGCCGTCTCCAGAATCTCCGCCAGGCGAGCTTGGATCCCTTTCTTATAGGCGCCCAGCTTCGGCCGCTGTGCGAACACGATGCAGTCGAGGTTGACCAGCCGATAACCCGCATCCTGCACGCGGCGGTAGGCGAGCTGCAGCATCTCGGCCGAGTCGCGGCCGCGATTGGCGGGATCATCGTCGGGGAACAGCTCTCCGATGTCTCCCAGGGCGGCGGCCCCGAGCAGGGCGTCGGTCACGGCGTGGAGCAGCACGTCGGCGTCGCTGTGGCCGACGGCGCGGCGATCGTGAGGAATACCTATTCCTCCCAGACGCAGCACGTGGCCGGTCTCCAACCGATGCGTATCGTGTCCAATCCCGATGCGGTGCGTCATCCGCGCGGATTATACCGAACAGGCGATTTCGGGACAATGCGAACGGCACGCAGGCACGGCGGATTAGTCGGCTTTCGCGAAAGGGACGTCCTTTCGCGGAGCGAAAGGCGACAATTGGCGACTATCGCCTACTTTGCGGCCGCGGCGGTAGCGTAGAGGTTGTTGAAGCGGCGGGCTTCGCGGTCGCGCCAGGCCCCTTTGTGATAGCCGTAGGCGGCGATGAGCGGGACGGCCAGCGTCGCCTCGCTGTAGACCATCTGCTCGAAGGCGGTGTCCACCTTGCCCCAGCTTGAAGCCTCTTTCAGCGTCGAGCTGGAGAGGGCGCCGTCCCGCACGTCGGCCACAGTCACCTGCACCGCGTACTTGTGCATGGGCGCCTCGTGCCCCAGGATGTCGGCCGCCACCACGATGTCCTGCGTGAAGTTCTTGGGCACGCCGCCGCCGATCATGAAGATGCCCGTCGTGGGATTGTTCACCTTGATCTGCGTCAGCTCGTAAAAGTCCTTGGCGCTGTCGAACGATGTCTTCGGCTCGTCCCCCCGCTCATGGTAATGGCCGATAATGCCCAGCCCCGCCGAGCAGTCGGAAAAGGCCGGGCAGAAGATCGGCACGTCCCACTCGTAAGCCAGCCGCACCATCGAGCCTTCCCCCTTCCCCCGCTCAACGAGGAACCGCCCCATCTCGCGCAAGAATTCCCGCGACGAGTACGGCCGGGGGGGCAGCTCGTCGGCGATCTGCTTCACGGTCTCGTCGCAGATGCGGAGCTCGTCCTCGTCGATTAAGGTGTCGTAGATGCGGTCGATGTGCAGCTCGCGAAGCTTGTCGTCGTCCAAACCCGCCTTGAGCCGGTCCTCGGCCTGGTAGTGACGGAAGCCGAGGGCCTCGAAGAAGTCCTGATCGACGATGTTCGCCCCCGTGCTGACGATGCAGTCCACCATCCGGCTGCGGATCATTTCGGCGAAGGTCTGCCGCAGCCCCGCACTCACCAGCGAGCCGGCCAGGCAGAGGATGATCCCGCAGTCGCCGTCGCGAAGCATGCGATCGTAGATGTCGGCCGCGCGGGCCAGGTCGCGGGCGCTGAAGGCCATGTCGCGCATGGCGTCCACCAGCGGGACGGTGTTGTGCCGGGTGATGTCGAGGTGCTCGACCGTGCGCGAGAGGAGCTTTTCTTTGGAGAGCATCGTGGATGGCGGCCCGCCTCGCGAGCCGAAACTGAAAGGGGTGGAGCAGGGATCAAACGAAGCATTTTATCGCGCGTCTCCCGGCGGGCTACCCCCGCGATCCCTGCCGCTGGCCGAGAGGGCTTGGACGGGGGCGGGAAATTGGGCATAATTGCTAGGCTGCGGCCTCCGCGAATTGCGGCGGAGGCGGGTTTCTTTCAACTCGTTTCAGAAGGAGGGACAGTGGTTAAGGTTATTGTCCGCGATAAAGAGTCGATTCAGGACGCCGTCCGCCGGTTCGGCAAGCTGGTGATGCGGAGCGGATTGAAGAAGGAGATGCGGCGTCGCAAGTACTACGAGAAGCCAAGCGACATGAAGCGTCGCGCCCGACTCCGCGCCGAGCGCCGTTCGCTGAAAGACCGCATGGGTTGACCACCCGCTGCTGATTTCGCGAACCACACGAGCGACAAACTCTTGGGAGCAGGCGATGAAGACCACCAAAGTGCTCGTGATCGAAGACAGCTCCACGCAGCGCCGCTTTATCGAGGGGCTGTTGTCGAAGGCGGACGATCATCCCTTTGAGGTGGAAACAGCGGGCCGGCTCGACGAGGGACTCGCGCGCCTGGCGGACGACGATTTCGACGCGATCCTGCTCGACCTGATGCTCCCCGACAGCGAGGGGCTGGACACGTTCGAGCGGACTCAGGCCAAGGCCGGCGATGTGCCGATTGTGATTCTCTCCGGCGTGGACGACGTGCACGTGGCGGCGAAGGCGGTGGAATCCGGCGCGCAGGCCTTCCTGGTGAAGGGGGAGACCGAGCCGAAGCAACTGGTGCGGTCCATCCGCTACGCCGTGCAGCGAGCCTATGCCGAGCACGCCGAGTGGGACGCGCCGATGTTCCACCTCGCGCAGCAGCAGTTCCTCAAGGCCGCGCACCTGATGGGGCTGGATGACAACATCCGCGAGCGGCTTCTCTTCCCGCAGCGATCGCTGGTGGTGACGCTCCCCTTTCGCCGCGACGACTACAAGGAGGTGGAGACCGTCTTCGGCTATCGTGTGCAGCACGTGCTGACGATGGGGCCGACCAAGGGAGGCATCCGTTATCACGAGGACGTGGACTTGGGGGAAGTCTCCGCCCTGGCCATGTGGATGACTTGGAAGTGCGCTTTGATGCGGCTCCCCTACGGCGGCGCCAAGGGGGGCGTGGCGATCGATCCCACGACGCTCTCGCGGGCCGAGCTGCAGCGGCTCACGCGGCGCTACACCACCGAGATCATCACCATGATCGGCCCCGATACGGACATCCCCGCTCCCGACATGGGCACCGATGAGCAGGTGATGGCCTGGATTATGGACACGTACAGCCAGCACGTCGGCCACGCCGTGCCCGAGGTGGTGACCGGCAAGCCGGTGGCCTTGGGCGGTTCGCTCGGCCGCCGGGAGCCGACCGGCCGGGGCGTGGTGTACCTCGTCGCCGAGGCGGCGTGCGCACCGGCCGTCGGGGGCCTGAGTGAGGCC
>JAHWKS010000193.1 GCA_019347795.1 Planctomycetota bacterium
GAAAAAGCTGGAGCAAAAGTACCCCAACGAGCTGGTCGTGATCGGCGTCCACTCGGCCAAGTTCGAGAAGGAGAAGATCGCCGAGAACATCAAAGAGGCCATCCTTCGCTACGAGATTGAGCATCCCGTGGTGAATGACCACGAGCACGCCATCTGGAACGCCTATGGCGTGCAAAGCTGGCCCACGATCCTCCTGGTCGATCCCGAGGGGAAGGCCGTGTGGGGCCGCAGCGGCGAATTCAAATTCGCCGAGGTCGACGCCATCCTCCAACGCGCCCTCCCCTACTATCGCGAGAAGGGCGCCCTCGACGCGACGCCGATTCGCTTCAACCTCCTGGCCCACCGGCAGCAAGAGACGCCGCTCCGCTTTCCCGGCAAGGTGCTGGCCGACGAGAAGTCGAACCGGCTGTTCATCGCCGACAGCAATCACAACCGCATCGTAATCGCCGATCTCGAGGGGAGCCTTATCGACCTGATCGGCTCGGGGGCGATCGGCGCGGGTGACGGCGATTACCAGCAAGCCACGTTCGATCATCCGCAGGGGATGGCCCTCCACGGCAACACGCTGTACGTGGCCGACACTGAGAATCACCTGCTCCGCAAGGTCGATCTGGAAAGCAAGCGCGTCGCCACGATCGCGGGAACCGGGGCGCAAGCCCGCAGCGGCTGGCCGGGACTCGAGGATCTGGGCCGGCTCGATCCACTCCCCGAGCGATGGGTCGGTCCGCCGAAGACGACCGCGCTCAGCAGCCCCTGGGCGTTGTGGGTGCACGCGGATGATCTCTACATCGCTATGGCCGGCCCGCACCAGATTTGGAAGATGCCGCTCGATGAGTCGGAGATCGGCCCGTACGCCGGCAACGGCCGGGAGGACATCGTCGATGGGCCGCTGTTGCCGCAGACGCCGTATGAAACCGGCTACGCCTCCTTCGCCCAGCCCAGCGGACTCACCTCCGACGGCGAGTGGCTGTACGTGGCCGACAGCGAGGGGAGCTCAATCCGCGCCGTCCCGTTCGATCCGGCCGGGGACGTGAAGACGATCGTCGGCACGGCCCACCTGCCGTACGGCCGGCTGTTCGAGTTCGGCGACGTGGACGGACAGGGGGAGGAAGTGCGGCTCCAGCACGTCCTGGGCGTCGCGCACCACGACGGCAAGATTTATCTCACCGACACCTACAACGATAAGGTCAAAGAGCTCGACGTCGCCTCGAAAACCGTCAACACAATCGCCGGTGGAGAAGCGAAGGCGGAAGGGGCGGCCGACGGCGCCGGCTTTGACGAGCCGGCGGGCATCGCCTACGCGGCGGGCAAGCTGTTCGTGGCCGATACGAACAATCACCGCATCCGCACGATTGATCTGCAGGCCGGCAATCGCTTGGAGACGTTGGAGATTCGCGGATTGACGCCGCCCGAGCCGGTGGAAAGCGAGCCGGCGCCGAGTTTCGCGGGCGCGCCGCGCACGGAGGCTCCGCCGGCGAAGATCAAGCCTCGCGACGGCAAAGTCACGATCGCCATCCAGCTTGATCTGCCGCAAGGATGGAAAATCAACGACACGGCGCCCAACGCATACCGCGTCGTGGCGAACGACGAAAGCGGGCCGGTCCAGCGCGCTGCTTTAGGTGCGATGACTCGCTGGGAAGGCGCCTCTCCCTCCTTCACGATCGACCTGCCGGTTCGCGGCGAAGGAAAGGACTCGCTCGACGTGGGCGTCACGTTCTACTATTGCCAGGAAGGAGGCGAGGGCCTCTGCCGCGTCGGCAACGCCGCCTGGACCCTCCCCCTGGAAGTGACCTCCACCGCCGACGCGACCGGGGCCGAATTGACGCACGAGGTGGCGGAATAATTCCCCCGCGCAACGAAAACGGCGGGCCGGCGCCCGCCGTTGCGGCGTCTCGCGACGCGAGACGCGTGCGGTTTCCGACGCCGGTCCTAGAACTGAAGGACCATGTCGATGCCGGCGGTGAATAGCTCGTCGTCCCGGCCGTTGTCGAAGGGCAAGGCGCCCGGCGGGGCCGTGCCGGAGAACCGCTCCCATCGCACCTCCGGCCGCACCATGAAGTTCGCATTCGGGGCGATGTTCAGGCCGAGCGTGTAGTTGAAATAGTCCCCTTCGGTCGGGCCGAGCGCGACCGCCGCAGGCGCCGCGAAGGGATGCGCGCCGATCCGGGCGCCGTCCGCGTCGTCAAACCACTCCACGCGGGCGCCGAAGCGGATGTACTCGGTAAGCGCGATGAACAGGTACTGGTTGATGCCGTACCATTCCGAGCCGGGACCGCCGGGAACGTTGAAATTGACGCCGTGGTCGTGCTGGATGACGTACTCGATTTCATCGGTGACGTTCACCGTCCCAATCAGGCTGCTCATGTAGATGTCGCCGCTGGACGCCGTTCCGCCCAAGGCGTCGCCGTCGCCGAAATCGCCGGTATTGAAAGCCCAGGTCAGCGTGCCGATGTCCTCCCAGGCGTAACTCACCCCGCCCAGGAACGTGTGGGCGTCGTTCAGGTTCTCAAAGCCGCTGTCCCAACCGAAGGTGTAACCGCCGTAGTACGTCCACACGTCGTCGGGGGTGTACGTCACCAAGCCGCCCGTGTGGGTGAACGGCTCGCCGTAGTTGTGGGTCAGGGCGTGCGAGTAGAAAAAGTTGCCGGTCGCGGGGACGACTTCGTACCCGATGATCGTGTAGAAATGGCCCAGCCGCAGCGTCCAGTTATCGTAGCCGAGGTCGGCGTAAAGCTGCGGGATGGCCGAGCCGTAATCTCGCGAGCTGTTCCAACCGAAGTCCCAGCCGCCGTCGCCGAAGGCTTGAGTATCGGGCGCGTCCGTGCCGAACAGGTAATCGACCCGCAGGCCCCAATCAAAACCTTCGCCGCCGGTGTCCACTTCCTTCTCGGCGTAGATGTACGGCGCCTGGTTCCAGACGAAGCCGTCGGAAACCTGGTTAAAGGGGACCGGAAAGTTTCCCTGGCTCGAGCGGTTTCCATCGGCATTGCCGGTGATGCCGCCGCTAATGTGTCCGCCGATGAAGAACGAGAGCGGCTCGCGGCAGCAGTCTCCGGTGGCGCCGGGGATGAGCGGCATGTCGCCGAAGAGGCGCCACGGCTCGTCGTCATCGCCATTGCAGCCGCAGTCGTCGCAGCACGACGGCTCGCAGCAGACGCCGCAGCTCGGCGCGCAGCCGTTGCCGCCGTAGCAGCCGCCGACGCAGACAGGATCGCAGCTTTCGGGGATGTAGGCGGGACCGGCGGGAGGCGCGACGTTCATCGGCCCCACGTCCATCGGCGGCACGGGCACGTCGCTGGGAGACTGCTGCGTCTCCGGCTGACCGTAGTAGCTGCGGTAGGTGTTCAGATAACTCGTCTGCCGCGCGGTGCGCGGGTACGTTTGCCCGTGGGCCTCGGCGGCCGCGAACAGCAGCAGCATGGCGAGCGGCGTCGCCCAGCGTCCGTGTCTCATGGTTCGGTACTCCCCGGTCCTGAAAGGCAGTGCAGCAATGGGTAAGGCGCACAAAGCGCCGGCCGCCGATCACCCTTGGCTGGGGCAAAGGATGCGCTCGGCAAGCCGCGCGGGAGGGAGAGCACCGCCTCATCTCTCCCGTCGGTCTTATCAGCTATCGGCCCCGGCCAAAACGGCCAATCACAGGAAAACGCTGTCCCTGTGTCGAAATCGCCCGGAGTTCCTCCACATCGGGCAATCTTTGCGCGTCACGCCGGTCGTGCCGGATTGGCCGAGCTGCGGCCTTGCCGGTCAGCGTGAGTTTGCGGGCGCGCCGTCTGCCGGCTATTGCACGGCGAACTCGGCCAGGACGGGGTAGTGATCGCTCAAATCGCGCTCCGCCTGCGGGATGTCGTAGAAGGCGTTTATGTGTAACATTCGCCGAGAGCTTCCGCTCAACTTAATGTCGGCGGAGGCGAACATCAAACAACGCGACGAGAGCAACGATTGCTCCTTGGGGGACCGGCGGCGCGGGAGCTTTCCGCGCCGCCGGTTTTTTTGTTTGCCCCCGCGTCGCTCCTCCTGACGTCAATGCCCGTTGCGTTTGACTTTCGGCTTTGCCCGGCCCTGGGTCCAGAGGCGGAGGCCGTGGAGGTGCTCTTCGCCGCGGACGAAGTAGCCGTACTCCAGCGACTCGACATGGCGGCGGTACGCCTGGTCGCGCTCGTCCGTCCATCCCGTCGCCGGCCGAACAAACCCCAGCCGCGTCATTTCCTCCACCAGCGCTCCGGCGATCATTTTGTGGCCGCGGATGCGCGGGTGGACGTGATCGATCAGCAGCTTTTCGCCGGGGATGCCGTGCGGGCTGGCCGCTTCGATCAGCCGCCGCACATCGACGACAGGCGTCCGCATTTCTTCGGCAAGGGCGAAGAGCGCCGCGTGCATGGGCTCGAGCATCCGCAGCGGGCAGACATCCTCGTCCTTGGCCCGCACGTACTGTTGTTTCGCCTTCCCGTATTGGCGCCGCAGCTCCAGCACCTGAGCCAGGTGATAGCGCACCGCCGCATGGCGCGGATCGAGTTGCACTGCTTGGCGCAGCAGTTCCTCCTGACGCGCCGGCTCGCTCTCCGCCAACGCCTTCTGCCAAAGCGCGTCGAACTGCATTTGTTCGTTGGCTGACAGATCGTCGCGATGTTCGCTCTTGAAGGGCGGACAGTGACTCAGATTCGAGACGGGATTGCAAAGAATGACCGGCACGTTCGCGGCGCCGGCCAGTTCAATCATTCGTCGCAGGTTCAATTCATAATCCGCGATAATCGCATCGCGGCGGGCGTCGTCGCGATCGTATTCATCCAGCCCGCCGTAATGATCGAGCACGGCATCGACCTCCGCCGGCAGCTCCGGCGGGTCTGCGTCCTGCGTCCCCTCCATCAGCGCGTGGCGAGCCACGTTGTACAGCCGCGAGCGGATCGCCGCGCGATTCGCCGCCGCCAGCCAGGCGGGGCGGCGCCTGATCTGCTCGTACGTGCGGTCCTCCAGAAACTCATTGTGGCCGCTGTAGACGATGATCAGGTCCGGCTCATAGCCGAGCACCTCCTCCAGAATCGGCACGAGCCGATAGCTGGCGTACGAGATGCCGCCGCAGTTCACCACTTCCCAGGACCGGCCCGGATCGGCCGCCTGCAGCGACAACTCCAGCCACGTGGTGAACGACGTCTCGATCCCGTAGGGGTTCCCCTGCACGGTCGAACCGCCCAGGCAGAAGATGCGGAACTCATCCGCCGTCTTCTGGGCGGCGAAGGAGTCCGGCCGAAAGAAGTCCTGCCGCGCCGGCGGAATCTCGTACCGCTCGCCGTCGTCGCTGCGCACAAACAGCGGATGAATATCGGCAAAGCCGACGAACGGGTCGGAGTAGTCCTGCGCCCGTCCCCAGCCCATCGCCCGCAGAAAGAGTTCCGCGACGAGAAACGGCATGAGCGCCAAGAGCACTGCCGCTACACGAAACGCGAAACCACGCCGCCAGGATTTCGTCGGCGGTCGGTCAATCGAGGCGTTCTTCGTGCAGATCCTAGACATTCATCTGGAGAACGATCGCCCCGGACCGGCTCACTTCCCCTGCGCCTCCCGAATCTTGTCGAGCATTCGCCCGGGGGAGCCCATGGCGTTGTAGCCGGCATCGACGTGGAGCACTTCCGCCGTGATGCCGTCGGACATGTCGGAGAGCAGGAAGGCGCCGACCCGGCCGGCCTCCTCGTGCGTAATGTTGCGTCCCAGCGGCGCCATCGCATCGTAAAGCGGCAACATCTCGTTCACCTTGGCGGCCGAGCCGGCGAGCGTCTTCAGCGGTCCCGCACTCAAAGCGTTCACCCGCACGCCTTGCGGCCCCAGGTCGAACGCCAGATACCGCATCGACGCTTCCAGCGCCGCCTTGCAAATGCCCATCACATTATACCCCGGCACGCACTTCTCGCCGCCGAAGTAAGTCATGGTCAGCACGGATGACCGTTCACTAAGAATCTCCTTGGCCGCCCGGCAGACGGCGATGAGGCTGTAGGCGCTGATGTCCATCGCCATCTTGAACCCCTCGCGGCTGGTGTCGATCGTGTCCCGCTTGAGGTCGTTCAAGTCGGCGTAGGCGACCGAGTGCAGCAGGAAGTCGATCTTGCCGAACTCGCCCTTCGCCCGCTGCATCACCTGGGCGATGTTCTCATCGTTCTGCACATCGAGGGGAACGAGAAACATCGCCTGCTCCTCGCGCCCCTCAATGCACTTCGCCACCCGCCGCCGGTTCTTCTGCTTATCGTCATCCGGCCGATCCGGAAGATGCGAGAACCCGCACACGCCCCCCTGGCGCATGATTTCGTCAGCAATCGCCCACGCGATCGAGCGATCGTTGGCCACGCCGAGGATGAGGCCGTGTTTGTTGTCGAATAGTCCCATGGGTCGGGGCTCTTGGGGTTGGGGGAGCGGGAGGAGTGATGGAGTGATGGAGTGATGGAGTGATGGAGTGATGGAGTGATGGGAAGATGCGTTACTTTGGCTGGGATGGCGGGGGTTGGGAAGGGGGCGTGTGGAGGTGGTCGATCCAGTCGTTTTGATTGCGTTTTCGCTCGAGGGATGCCACCAGGCGCAGGAGACCGTTCTCGAGTCGGAAGGCGAGTGCGTCCAGAGTCTCGAACGTTTCGTCGTTGATCTGGCCCGCTGAGTGATAGGCGTGCAGTCCTGACACGTTCTCTCCCAGGGATGCGAGTGCGATGTTCAGGAAGTTCAAATACTCCCGCACCGAGCGACGACAGTAGCCTTCAGCAATATTCCGGTGCACCGAATCCGCCGACGCCATCGCCTGCGCCGCTACGCGCTTGCGATCATAGGGCCAACCACCCACCGTCTTACACGTGAGACAATAGAATTCCACAGCGTCCCGCCAAACCCGCAACTGCTGAGATCCACGGTTCTTATTCCGACGCGGAGGGTGCGACACGACAATTCTCCTCGCCCCATACCCGCCCTTCCATCACTCCATCACTCCATCACTCCATCACTCCATCACTCCATCACTCCTCGAAGCAGTACAGATGCTCATACGTGCGCTGGAACACTTCGCCGTCGGAGAAGGCGAGCGACCCGCGCGTCAACTCGCCGACTTTATTCTCCGCGAGCACCTTGCACTCTTCGGGATTCGGCTCGATCACGATCGTCTCGCCGCGTTCGGTGGTGGCGTAGATGCGGCCGGCGGCGTAGACCAACGAGCACCATGACTTGCCGGAAAGCCGCTCCTCCCACAAGACTTCGCCGGTCTTCGGGTCCAGACACCAGGCGATCCCCGGCTCGTTGAGGATGTAGACGTAGCCGTCCACGATCACGCCCGAGCCGACGCGCTGCGGGAGCATCTTGCGGTCTTCGTGGCGCCAGAGGCGGTGCGTGCTGGTGACGTCTCCCTTCCCGCCGGTCCGCACGCCGATCGCCGGGCCGTGAAAGCCGGACATGGCCACGATCACGTCGTCGCTCACCAAGGCCGAGGTGTAGCAGAGCTTCCCCAGCCCGCCGCACGACCAGATCTCCTTGCCGGTCTCGGGATCCAAGGCGTACAGCCGCTCGGGGAGCATCAGGATCATCTGCGTGGCGCCGTCCGCCTCGAGCATGACCGGTGTGCTCCACGAGCCGCGGTATTCGTCCACTTTCTCCGAGGTGATTCCCGGCGGACTGATCCGCCAGACCTCCTCGCCGGTGTCCTTGTTCATCGCGGCGACGAAGGCGTTCAGCCCCGGCCCGGCCGAGACGATCAGCAGGTCCTTGTAGATCACGGGACTGGAGGCGGTCCCCCAGATGTGCTCGAACTTGCCCAGGTCTTTCCGCCACAGCTCCTTGCCGTCGAGGTCGAAGGCGAACAGGCCGGCCGAGTCGAGCCAGGCGTAAACCCGCTTCCCGTCGGTGACCGGCGAGGAGGCGCAGTACGGGTTCGTCTTGTGCGTGAGCTGCATTTCCTCCACGCGGGCGCTCCGCTTCCACAGCTCGCTGCCGGTGTTGCGATCAAAGCAGATCAGCGAGCAGACCAGGCCGGTCTCGTCGGCGCCGGTGACGAAGACCTTGTCCTCCCACACGATGGGCGTGGAGTTGCCCGGGCCGGGAAGCTTCGTCTTCCACTTCACGTTCTCGGTGGCGGACCAGTGCAGCGGCGCCTC
>JAHWKS010000194.1 GCA_019347795.1 Planctomycetota bacterium
GGGTAACGAACGGCTGATCTGGGTGCTCGTGATCGTCTTTCTCCAGTTGCTCGGGCAGAAGCGGCACCCGTGCCGCAGGTGGACAACAGCCATACCGAACTCCGACATGTTTCGGCTGTCCATTTGTAAAGACCGGCGCTCCGGGGCCGGCTCTACCCTTGCTTATGGCGCTGCGGGCCGTCATTGAAGCCCGCGGTACGTTACGCGACGTATACGGCAAAGAGTTTCCCGCCATCGCGGCCATTCGGCATTCAGCCGTGACGAACAAGTTGGCCCCGGTGATTCACCATCCGCTGCTGGGGCCGATTCTGTGTGCTCCCGGCTGTGCAGTGAATGCCGACGAGGCCATCCGCACGCGGCGAACTGTCGTCGCGAATCTCGCCAGTGGGACTGCGGGGGAGGAGATTACGGCCCTGCTCGGCATGTCCGCCGCATTCCGGCCGGCGAATTTGCCGGCCGAACGCCGGACGCTACACGTCCTCATCGTCGATGAATTTCAACGATTCATGACCCGCAGCGCCGGGTTTGACTGGATCGTGGCCGAAGCCCGCAAATTCAAGCTCTCGCTCGTCGTCGCGAACCAATTCGTAGAGCAACTCGCCACGCCGGTCCAAACGGCGTTGTTTGGCAATGTTGGCTGTCTCTTCGCGTTCAGAGTTGGGCATCGCGATGCGCGTGTGTTGGCGGCCGAGTTTATCGGCATTGCAATGCAACAGAGGATCTGCTTGAGCTTGAGCGCGGCGAATGCCTGGTGCGCATCGGCGGCGATTGGACTAAGGTCTACACTCCTCCGCCGCCAGCCAAACCGGCGGACGACCCGACTGGCCGAATCAGAGCAGTGATGACAGGACGGTCAATCGGTGGCGACAGGTCATCAGTAGGCTCACCGGCCGACACCGATGAGGAGCCGGAGTTCGTGGAATAGATTTTTTTCTCGGGAGTTTTGCTTTCCAACTGGCGTGCGACTTCCTACCTTAAACTGCGAGACGTGCCGTCCCAGGCAAAGAGAAAATTTCACGGCCGATTTTTTCGGCGGTGACCACACGTGTCACTGCCCCTTGTTCTCATCCTCATCGCGATTCGTCTGATGCTCGACTCGTAGCGATCTAAAACAAACTCATGACGCAGACTCCGTTCGAATTCTCGGCAGCATTCGAGGCGCTAACAGGTCGCGCTCCATTCCCCTGGCAAGTCAAGCTATTCGAACGGTTCATGGCGGACAGCATTCCGTCGAGTTGCAATCTCCCGACGGGATTGGGAAAGACGTCAGTAATTGCCATTTGGCTGGTCGCGCTTGCCAACCGCCCTGAAAGGATGCCGCGACGAGTCGTCTACGTTGTCAATCGGCGGACAGTCGTCGATCAGACGACCGACGAAGTTGAGACGCTTCGCGCCCGTTTGACGGTGCCCGAAACACTTGCCAGCTCGCAACACGCCTCGATTGTGAAATCGCTCGCGAAGACGCTTTCGCAACGATCAGCGACGGGGGCCGACGCACCGATCGCCATTAGCACGCTACGAGGCCAGTTCGCCGACAACCGCGAATGGTCGGCCGACCCCTCGCGCCCGGCGGTGATCTGCGGCACGGTCGATATGATCGGATCGCGGCTACTCTTCGAAGGCTACGGCATCGGATTCAAGAGCCGGCCCCTTCATGCGGGCTTTCTCGGCCAGGATGCGTTGCTCGTCCACGATGAGGCGCATCTTGAGCCGGCGTTCCAGGCGCTTGTCGAGGCAATTGAAAGCGAGCAGGCCGAAGGCGAGCGCACCGGCGAGCTCCCGTGGCCCAAGTTGCGAGTGATGGCGTTATCCGCCACGGCTCGAAATTCTGGGAACGAGCAAACGGACGGCGAGGTTTTTGGCTTAACGAGCGCCGAAAAGAACCCGCCGGCCCGCATTCCGACTGAGCCGATGGAGCCGATTCACCACGTGTGGCGCCGCATGACGGCGAAGAAGTCGCTGCAATTGCATCCTGTCGCTGACGAGAAGAAATCGGCTGACGAGATCGCCCGCTTGGCCTTGACGCACAGGGATTCCGCTGCAGCCGTTCTCGTCTTTGTCCGAACCGTAGACGATGTGAACAAGGTTTGTCAGCAACTCACGAACAAGAAGAGCGGCGTGGCCGCGGAACAGGTGCTCCAACTGACCGGCACGATGCGTGGTTATGAACGGGATCGGCTCGTTAACGACCCTACATTCAAGCGCTTCCTGCCGGATCGGCCGGCGGATGCAACGCCCGGAACAGTCTATCTCGTCTGCACTAGCGCTGGCGAGGTGGGGGTCAACATCTCGGCCGATCACATGGTGTGCGACCTATCCACCTTCGACAGCATGGCGCAACGCCTCGGCCGCGTGAACCGTTTCGGCAAGTGCGAAGATACGCGAGTTGACGTTGTTCATCCGGTGTCCTTCGACGAGAAGAACCCGCTGACACCTGCGCGGGAAAGGACGCTCGCGTTGCTCAAACAACTCAACGGCGACGCCAGCCCCAGAAAACTCGGAGGACTCCCCGTCGATGGCCGGCTATCTGCTTTCGCTCCCACGCCCGACATCCTGCGGGCCACCGAGATCCTCTTTGATGGCTGGGCGCTTACAACTATCCGTGGCAAGATACCCGGCCGCCCGCCGGTTGCACCATACTTGCACGGTGTTGCCGAGTGGGAGCCGTCGCGTACATCGGTTGCATGGCGAGAAGAGGTCAGGGTGATCATCCGAGACGAAGGCGAAGAAGACGCCGTGCGACCACCACGATACCTCCTCGACCGTTATCCGCCCGGTGACCTGCTAGAAGACTATCCGCTCAAACCGCACGAAACACTCAGCGACACAAGCGAGCGAGTCTTTCTCGCACTCCAGAACGTTCAGGCGCGTTTGAAGCGGGACCCTGCCATTGCGATTTGGATTTTGGATCGCTACGGCGACGTGGAGCCGACAATGCTGTCTGCGTTGCTGAGCGGGGACAAAAAGGCGGTGATTCGGCGCATTGCGGACTGTACGATTCTGCTGCCGACATTCGTCGGAGCCTTGACGAGTCAGGGGACGTTGGGCGGCGAAGAAGCATACAACAGCACTCATCCGAACGGCTACGACATCGCCGACTACTGGATTGATGAGAACAGCAGGGCGCGACGGCTGCGTAACTTCAGCGATGAACCGCGGCCTACGTCCGCCCCGGACGGAATGGCATTGGTCCGAACCATAGATACGGATCCGCTGGCGGACGAAGTGGCGCCGGCAAGTGGCGACGTACATGCGAACATCGCATCAGGTGAGGACGCCACCATTGCACCGGCGCATCGGCGTTACTGGCACTGGTACGTCTTGCCGCGAGAAGCAGAAGATGCCACCAGGGCTTCAACGAGGCCAATTTCGTGGACGCATCACACGGACGATGTTGTCCAGCGGACGAGCGATATTGTTGAGGCCCTAAAATTGCCTGATCACCTGCGAGAAGCGATTGTAATTGCCGCTGAATTGCACGATCTGGGCAAGAAGCGCGAAATCTGGCAGCGTTCGATCGGTAATCCCAAACCAACCGAATGGTATGCGAAGCCGGGTAAGCCGCTCGATGGTCCCCCATGGCGACCGCGACGCTTGACGGAATATCGTCACGAATTCGGCTCTCTGCTGGACATATTGAACGCCGCGGGGGAGCACGCCGCAAAGTTTCGGAAGCTCGCTACGGAGATGCAAGACCTCGTGCTGCACCTCGTTGCTGCCCATCACGGCTTTGCGCGACCTCATTTCCCGTCGCAGGCATTCGACCACGAACGATACGACGGTGGACAGAACGAAGCAGCCGCCTACGAGACAATGCGCCGCTTCGCCCGCTTACAACACCGCTACGGTCGGTGGGGTCTGGCGTACGTCGAATCTCTCCTCCGGGCTGGCGACTGGGCTGCCAGCGCGAACCCGACCGACGCGCAAGGAAGTTTATGATTCATCCCGACCCCCACATGACCGTCAATGTCGACCTGACCAACCCCGGCCGATTCTTCGCCTGCTGCGGCCTTCTCGAACTCGCTGATCGTCTC
This sequence comes from Planctomycetota bacterium, assembly GCA_019347795.1. Taxonomy (GTDB): domain Bacteria; phylum Planctomycetota; class Planctomycetia; order Pirellulales; family Pirellulaceae; genus JAHWKS01. The sequence goes on from JAHWKS010000194.1 coordinate 4,035, forward strand.
TGGCCCAGTGCGGAGGGATGGTTCGATACTGTCAACGATTGTTTTTCTTTGTTTATTGCGGGAATGCCTGAAAAACAAGCATCGCGGCGATTCATTGAGGCCCTCTCTAACGCTGAAATCCGCAACGCCATGACTGCCGCTCAGGTCCAGCGGCGCGAGGAATTGGCGTCGATTCCAAAGAAGGAGCGGACGGCACAAGGTTTGGAACACGAGAAAAAGGCTCTCGACAAGCTCTGGCGGGAATCGGCGATTCTAATCAGCGGCCCGTTCGCGATGCGCATCGATTGGTTCTTGGACGAGCACTCCGGCGGCAGCACCTTCAAAACGTGGGCTGGCCAGCAGTCCGTAATTGACATTGCTGGCGCAATGAAGTCGCAAATTGAGTCTGAAGGTTTCGCCTCTGTGCCTCCTGAGCAGTGGTTGTCAAAACGCTCAAACGGAGAAGGCCTTCCGTTCAACTTCGATGCTGTGCTAGGCGGCCAAGGCTCTGATCTCGACGTGGGCTTTAGTCGGGACCCACTGCAAATCTCCACGACAACGTGCCCTCTTACGGAACTCTTGGCGTTTGTCGGGCTACAGCGTTTCCGACCCGCGGTTCACAAGGAACGAAACCGCTATCGATACTCCGCTTGGACCAAGCCTTTGTGCTCCGAACTCGCGGGGCCGAGTTCTTGCGGATCGGTGGCGGCTGGAGAACCACGCCATTTTGAATTCAGACTATTGTACCGAACAAAGTATCTAAAATCTTTCCTTCCCGCTATGCCCATTGGAGTTTCATCATGATTCAGAGTTTGAGCACGTTCGATGCATGGGTGACCGGTGACAGCGGTCCGGCTGCGCTCGTGATCCGCGAGCACCTGATGCCCGTCGAAGGGTATGACAGCGCAGTCTTTCCACCCACCTTCGCTGCCGGCGACGGCTTCCCCGGCGGATACAACATTGATCCGCCGCCAGTCAGGGACGAGCCGTGGAAGCTGCCCAATGTCTGCCTCATCGACAGCGTAGGGTCGCAGGCCAATCGAATCGAGCCGATTTTTGCTGAAGGCGAGTACGCAAAGCTGATCCCGCAGATCGTCGTAAGGGCCGGAGAACGGGAAATTAACCTGCTCGAAGCGGGGCACCGTGCCGGCGACGCGCTCGTGCGTTGTTCTGAGTTGCAGGAGGAATTGCATCGTGCCTTCGAAGCACTACTCAGTGGCAATGCCGAACCACTGGCGAAGATCGCCCCCACGTCGCTCGTGTTCGGCGTCTGGGATTCTCGCGACACCCAGGCCAAACTGCCGCGCCTGGTATCGTCTGCGATTAGGGCATTCGATGTTCGGAGGTTGACGCGTGGGGCCGTGTACATTCCGCCCGTGGACTACGCCGAACTCGATGTGTTTAGCGAAGCGGAGAAGGAGAAGGCAGAAGGAAGCTCAAAAAGCCCGCTAGCACAACGGGGCTTTGTTCACAACCCCGCGTCCGGCTCCCACGGCGGCGTTATCGCAACCGGCGGTATCCGTCGGGATGCAACTCTAAGCCTAGCTGCACTCCAGATGCTAAAGGCGGCCGACGCCGATCGCACAATTGCTTTGCGTCGCTACATTCTAGGCTTGTCCTTCGTCGCCCTGACGGCCAACACGTCAAGCTATCTTCGCCAGGGCTGCAATCTTGTGCTTGATCCACAAAGGCCTCGCGAATTCAGCGAGGTGTACCGCGACGGACAACGGAGGCCGGCGAACGTCTCGCATTCTGACGCCATCGAATTCGCCATGGCTGCCGCCGATGGCTTCGGCAAGGGAGAGGGTCGCACGGTCGCGTTCGAGAAGACAAGAGCTAAGGCCGACGTAAAGAAGAAGGACTGACGACCGGAGCACGCCATGTCAGATTACCTTTGCATCGCTGTGACGTTTCTCGACCCGCGATTCCACGGCCGCGGCGACGCAGGCGAGCCCGAATGGCCGCCTTCGCCTTTGCGGCTCTTTCAGGCAATCATCGCCTCCAACGCTGATGACGTCGGCAACGACGGAGGCCTCGATCGCGCCTTGACGTGGCTTGAGCGGCAGGAGCCCCCCGTCATCTTAGCGCCGTCGCACGTAGAAGCGGTGCCCTATTGCCTCTCAGTACCGAACAATGCAATGGACATCGTTGGCCGGGCGTGGTCACGAGGAAACTACTTCGGTGGCGGCGACGCCAATCCTGCGACGCACCGGACAATGAAATCTATCCGCCCTGTCCGGATGATTAATGGAGATACAGTTCGCTATCTTTGGAGAGTGGCGGAATCGCAGTCAGTGGACGCCGATCTGATTCATCCCTTGATCCGAGCTACGCGCCGAATCGTCGCGCTGGGGTGGGGAATCGATCTCGTCGTAGCCCAGGCTGATCATGTCTCGACGGCTGAATTGCAGACGCTGCCCGGCGAATGGTGGCTGCCGACGGCGCCGACCACCGCAGTTGTACTCCGGACGCCGATCGCTGGCACACTGGTCGCCTTGCAGGATCGTTACGAATCCTTTCTCCGTCGCATTGGCGATGAGGGATTTGCTCCCGTCCAGCCGCTAACCGGTTTCAAGGTAACCGGATATCGGCGGCCGACGGATCCAATCAGCCGCCCCTACGCGGTCTTTGAGCTGCGTCGAGACGACGGTTCGTTTTGTATCTACCAGCAACGCAAGCTGATCCACATTGCCGGCATGTTGCGACATTTAGCAAAGGACGCGATGCTCGCGTCGCCGCCCCCCGGCGGCGATGGCGATTGGGTCGAGCGATATGTGGTCGGACATCAGCATAAAAACGCGCCAGAACATCGCCAGTTTTCTTACCTGCCGTTGCCGTCGATCGGTCATCCGCACGCGGATCAGGCAGTGCGGCGGGTGATGATCGCGGTGCCGGTTGGCGATGATGCTCTACTGCAACATTTGGCCGCTCGCCTGGAGGGACGACGGCTTGAGCCGGAGCGAGGGGACGAGTTCGGCGAGCAGGGGCGGCCGGCGCTCATTCGCGTGTACCGGGACAATATCGCTCAGCATTACACGGCTGCCGCGAATCGGTGGGCCAGCGTCACCCCGGTTATCCTTCCCGGCCATGATGATCGAAAACCCGCAAAAACTCGGAAGCTGATTGAAACCGCACTCGCCCAATCTGGCATCGAGCAGCCCTGTGAGTTTGAATGGTCTCCGTTTTCCCGGTTCCGAAAGTCACTTTCCGCCGACAAATACGACAGGCAAGGAAGGCCGACGGGCTACCTGCGACCTGACCATCTCCTGACACAAACCGCCGTGCATCTAATGCTGCGGTTCGAGGATGACCTTCAGGTTCCCGGCCCGATCGCGTTGGGCGCTGGCCGGCACTGCGGCTTTGGCCTGTTAGCAGGATTGAAGGATTGATCTACGAATCCGCCGTTGCGCGTGACGGCAACGGTCGCGGGACATTTCGCCATCCGAAACTTGTTTGCTCGGCGACGTAGGTTTGCCGGGCTGGGTTCGGCCGCGGCGTGGTCTTTGGCAATTCCCTTGTGTGTTTGTTCTTCCGCAGAATCTGTGGGCGAGGCGCCTTGGAAGCCCACGGATTCTGCGGGTGCGTGGGAACTTCGTCGGTTATCCGCGACCAGAAAGTCGCGGCCCCATTGAAGCACGTCGTTCGGGCGACCGCTGTTGCCGGCAGCCGCTATTATCCGCGACCAGAAAGTCGCGGCCCCATTGAAGCATTTCCTGCCGATACCAGTACACCTCCCGCACGTTGTTATCCGCGACCAGAAAGTCGCGGCCCCATTGAAGCCCCTGCCCAAACCCAAGAGGCGCGTTATGAGTAACGAGCATTATCCGCGACCAGAAAGTCGCGGCCCCATTGAAGCCTCCAGCACTCCGGCTCGCGCACGGGCCTCATCGACTTATCCGCGACCAGAAAGTCGCGGCCCCATTGAAGCACGATCAGCGCCGGCTATGGAGCGACGGCGGCCAGGTATACGCGACCAGAAAGTCGCGGCCACATAGAAGCCGGGGGTCCGACAGCGGAGTGGGGAGAGAGGACCGCTGATCCGCGAGCAGACAGTCGCGGCCCCCTTGGAGCGCCGCTCTGAGTAAGTGCCTCCCGCAG
>JAHWKS010000195.1 GCA_019347795.1 Planctomycetota bacterium
GATGATCCGACGCAGTGGCTGTTTCACGGGCGACCAGAGCATTCGTCCGCGCCGCTGCAAGTCGCGGTGGCGCGGCTCTTGGGTTATCGTTGGCCGGCGGAGTTGGACGAGGAAATGCAGCTCAGCCCCCGCGCCCATGAGTTGGCCCGACGGAGCGAGGACCTTTTGCCGCACGCCGACAAGGACAGCCTCGTTTGCCTTCCGCCGGTAAGGGGCGAGTCTTCGGCGGCAGACCGCCTGCTGAAGCTGCTGATCGACGCCTATGGCGACGCGTGGACCAACGACGTACTGCCCGGCCTGCTGAAAGAGGCGGGTTACGCGGGCAAGAGCCTCGAAGTTTGGCTCCGCGACGGCTTCTTCGCCCAACATTGCGAGCTGTTCCACCAGCGGCCGTTCATCTGGCACATCTGGGACGGCCTGCCAGATGGCTTCGCGGCCCTGGCGAACTATCACCGCCTCGACCGCAAGAACCTGGAAACGCTCATCTATACGTACCTGGGTTGGTGGATTACCCACCAGATGCGCGAACAGGAGCAAGGCGTTGATGGCGCGGGCGAAAGGCTCGCCGGGGCCGAACAGCTCAAGAAACGCCTGGAGTTGATCCTCAAAGGGGAAGCCCCCTACGACATCTTTGTCCGCTGGAAGCCGCTCCACGAACAGCCCCTCGGCTGGTCCCTCGATCTGAACGACGGGGTGCGGATGAACATTCACCCATTCGTTTCCGTTCCCGATGTCAAATACCGCGGCGCTGGCGTGCTGCGGGTAAAACCCAATATCAAATGGAACAAGGACCGCGGCAAGGAGCCGAAGCGCCCCAGGGAGCAGTTCCCGTGGTTCTGGGGCTGGGACGGATCGGAAAATTTCCTCGGCGGTCCCAACTTCACGGGCGAGCGATTCAATGACTGCCATTACACGTTGGCGGTCAAACGACAAGCCCGCGAGCAAATCAAGGTTGAGGCCCCCTGATGCGCGTCCTCGATCAGCTCATCCAGTCGATCCGCGGCGCCGCAACGCACAACCCCGACGTGCAGGCCGCACCCGCCTGCATCCTCTGGCCGGATGAAGACCGGCAGTGGGCGGCGGTCGTCCCCCGGTTACAGGCGGAGATGCCGGAACTGTTCCAGCTAGGCGAATACCGCCCCGAGCAGCGCATCGGTCCGGCGATCTGGTTGCGGTGCGTCCTGGCGGGCCTCGTGCCGGAAGCACCCATACCGCCGGGCGCGACACCGATCTTCTATTTGCCCGGCGTCGGCCGATCCGGGCTGCGGGCGGTTGAATCCTGCCCCGAACCGCTCAAGCCGCTGGCCGAATTGCAGTACCGCGGCGTCATCTGGTCCCAGGTGAACGCGAAAGACTGGACGGTGCTGGCGTTCCTCAAGTCGAACCAGGGCGGCCTGGCCCTGGATGTATCGCAGGACGCCGACTCGAAGCACGCCATGCAATTGGCCCTATACCGCGTGCTGGACGAGGAGCTGGATCTTCTGCGCGGCAAGCGGCTCGACAAGGACTACTTCAACACCTTGCTCTCCGGCGGCGATCCCGTCCGCGATCTCCTGCAGTGGCTCGACCAGGGCGACGCGTTCCAGGCGGCCCGCGATAAAAACGCCTGGCAGGGCTTTGTGGAGGTGTGCAAGTCGCAACTGGGATTCGACCCGGTGAACGAGGGGCCGATTCATGGGGCAGGCCTCCTGGCGGCCCACCAGGGCCCCTGGCAGGCCCTCTGGGAGCGGTATCGCGAAGCCCCGCGGCGCTACCCCCGAATCCCGCAGCTACTACGGAAGACATCGCCGCCGCGGGACCTGCTTTCCGACAAGTCCGGGTGGCCGCAGTGGAATGAGGGGGAAGAAGCCTCTCTTCGCGACATTCTGCTGGCGGCGTCGCAGCAGCCGCACCACGCGGCGCGGAAATCGATCTTGGAGGCGGAAGCCAAGCACGGCGCCCGCCGGGAATGCGTCTGGGCGGAACTGGGAGAGGCCCCGCTGGCGATGGCTTTGGAGCATCTGGCCGCAGCCGCACAGGTCACCGGCCAGAGCCTCGCGGCGGGCAGTCCGCAGGACATGGCCGCCGCTTACCGGAACGGCGGCTGGAAAGCCGATGCGGCGGTGGTGGCGGCCCTGGCGGCGGTGCAGAAGCTTGACGATTGCAAGGCGGTTCAGGCCATCGTGGAAACGATCTACCTCCCTTGGGTCGATGAGGCCGCACGCCACTTGCAGGCGCAGGTGGAGGCGGGCGGGTATCCCGGTAAGACGATCCAGAGCGATTCCGAGCCGGAGAAGAAGCCGGGGGAATGCTGGGTCTTCGTGGACGGCTTGCGGTTGGACCTGGCCAGGAGGCTGGAGGCGCTGCTCCAGGAGCAAGGATTCGCCGTTGAAGGGGACGACGCCTGGGCGGCCCTCCCGAGCATCACCGCGACCGCCAAGCCCGCAGTGAGTCCCATCCGCCGTCTAGTTCGAGGGAAGGATGTAAACGCCGATTTCGAGCCTGCGGTCGCCGCTACCGGACAATCGCTGAAAGGGGGCTATCACTTCAAGAAGCTGCTCAAGGACAACGCCTGGCAGCTTCTGGACCGCAGCGATACGGGCGACCCTTCCGGCTCGGCCTGGACCGAGGTGGGTAATCTCGATCACGAAGGGCATGAACGCGGGGCGCAGTTGGCCCGCCACCTGGACGTAATCCTGGCCGACATCCGCGACCGTATCGTGGAGCTGCTCTCGGCCGGGTGGGAGACGATCCGCATCGTCACCGATCACGGCTGGCTGTTGGCGCCGGGGGGCCTGCCGAAGGCAGATCTCCCTTCGGTGCTGACGCAAAACACCTGGGGGCGGTGCGCCGCAATCAAGCCGGGCGCCAAATGCCAGGAGACGCTGTACCCCTGGTATTGGAACCCCGACCTGCATTTCGCCCTCGCGCCCGGCGCCCGATGCTACCGGGCGGGAGTCGAGTACACGCACGGCGGATTGAGTCTGCAAGAGTGCGTGGTAATGTATCTAGTGGCGGCTGCCTCCGCCGCGGGCCGTGGAGCGTCCGTGAAAATCCAAAAGGTTTCGTGGAAAGGGATGCGGTGCAAGGTGACCATCGAGGGCGAGCCGGGGGCGCTGCGCCTCGACATTCGCACCCATGCGGGCAACGCTTTGACCAGCGTTACAACGGGAAGCCGGCCGTTCAAAGCCGACGGCACGGCGTCGGTCGTGGTTGAGGATGACCACCTGGCGGGTCACAATGCCGCCATCGTGGTGCTCGACGACCAAGGTAGATTGGTCGCCCAGCGGAATACGGTCATCGCAAAGGATGACGCCTGATGCAACTCGACTACATTGATCGAACCGCCGCGGCGACGCTGGACGGCTATCTGGTCCGCAAAGACCTGGTCCGCATCTTCAGCCGGCAATTCCCCGTTCCCACGTATGTCGTCGAATTCCTGCTGGGGCGGTATTGCGCCAGCACCGATGAGGAGGAGATTGAGGAGGGATTGGAGATCGTCCAGCGGCAGCTTGCGGATCGGACGGTGCGGGCCGGCGAGGAGGAGCTGGTCAAATCGCGGACGCGGGAGCGCGGGGACGTTCGGATCATCGATCTCATCAGCGCCCGGCTGGACGCCAAGACGGACTCCTATCTGGCTACCTTGCCGAGTTTGCGGTTGAACGATGTCCGCATCAGCCCCGAACTGGTCAACCAGCATGAGCGGATATTGACCGGGGGCTTCTACGCCGAAGTCAGCTTGTCGTACGACGCCGCCATCGCCCAGGAGAAGAACGGCCGGCCGTTCGGGATCGAGGGGCTGCGCGAGATTCAACTGTCCAAGCGCGACGTACTGGAGGCGCTGGCCGGCGCCCGCGCCCAGTTCACTACGGCCGATTGGAAGCTGTTCCTCTTGCGCAGCATCGGCATCGAGGCCGAGGGAATGAGCGAGCGAGCCAAGGACGCCTTTCTGTTGCGGATGGTCCCGTTCGTCGAGCGGAACTATAACCTGGTGGAGTTGGGGCCGCGAGGGACCGGCAAGAGCCATCTGTTCCAGCAGGTTTCGCCGTACGCCCACCTGATTTCGGGCGGGAAAGCCAGCGTGCCCCGGATGTTCGTCAACATGGTCAAGGGGCAGCGGGGGCTCGTATGCCAGTACGACGTGGTGTGCTTCGACGAGGTGTCGGGCATTTCGTTCGACCAGAAGGACGGCGTCAACATCATGAAGGGGTACATGGAGTCGGGGGAGTTCAGCCGGGGGAAGGAGAGCATTCGCGCCGACGGGAGCCTGGTGTTGGTGGGCAATTTCGAGGTGGACGTGGAGCACCAGCAGCGCGTAGGGCATCTCTTGGGGCCGCTGCCTCCCGAAATGCGGGACGACACGGCGTTCATGGACCGGATTCACGCCTACCTCCCCGGGTGGGACATCCCGAAGGTTAGCAAGGACCTACTGACGAACCATTTCGGCCTGGTGAGCGATTTCCTCTCGGAGTGCTGGAGCCGCCTCCGCAGCCAGAGCCGCGTCCACGTGCTCCAAGGGCGGCTCCATTTCGGCGGGGCGCTCAGCGGCCGCGATACGAACGCCGTCAACAAGACGATCAGTGGCCTCCTGAAGCTGCTCTATCCCGATGGAAACGCGGAAGTGCCCGATGAGGACCTGGAGTGGGCGGTCCGTATCGCCCTGGAGTCGCGGCGCCGGGTGAAGGAGCAGCAGAAGCGTATCGGCGCCGCCGAGTTCCGCAACACGCACTTCAGCTACGTGCTGGGCAACGACGGAATCGAAAAGTTTGTCGCGACCCCGGAGTTGCAGAGCGAGGGTGGGATCGGCGCCGATCCCCTGGAGCCGGGGCAGGTCTGGACGATCACGCCGGGTGCGGCGGAGGAGCATCCCGGACTGTACCGAATCGAGGTGAACGAAGGCCCTGGCTCCGGAGTCAAGGTGCTAAACAAGCCCGTGCCCCCGGCATTTCGCGAGTCCGTCGGGTATGCCGAGCAGAACCTCTATGCCCGCGCGTCGCAACTGGTCGGAGACAAGGACCCGCGGCAGCACGAGTTCAGCGTCCAGTTGCGGGCCTTCGATGCATCGAAATCCGGCGCGAAGCTGGGGGTGGCGCTCCTTGTGGCCCTGTGTACGGCGCTGTTGAAGAAGACCACCCGCGGCGGCCTCATCATCGTGGGGGAGATCAATCTCGGCGGGTCGATCGAGCCCGTTCCCAATGCCGTGACGGTGGCGGAGATCGCGGTGGAAAAGGGCGCGACGGCGCTCCTCATGCCGGTCGCCTGCCGCCGCCAACTCTTTGACCTGTCCGACGACATGGCCACCAAGGTGGACATCCAGTTCTACTCGGACGCCCGCGACGCTTTGTTGAAGGCGATCCAGGAGTAAGGGCGGAGGCGCCGCAATGGAGCAAGGATCAGCGATCTATACTGTAGGGTGGTCGGGTCGTTCCCGCTTCAAGGGCGGCTGGTCGGCGCCCGCATTCGGCACAAATCCACGAGGGTGATGCGATGGCGGAGGAAGGGGCCTTCCGGGTATACAGCTACGGTGAGGACGGCGTTATACGGGTTTCCGGGCCGCAAGGCGGAGCGGACGATCCTGCTTTCAGAATTTATCAGCACAATGTCGAGATTCTTGACAAGGCCCGCGAGTACGCGTTGGAAGCGTGTCGGATCGCAAAAACAATGCTTCAGGCGATCTCCGAAGATTGTCTCGACCGGGGCGCTGACTACATCCGTCACTTCGTGTCCCAGGCTTCGTGGCAAGACAGCCTGCATCACCGCTTGAACAAAGCGGACCCCCTCATTCAGCCGGTCGCCACGCCTTTCGTCATCCTGACCGCTGCGGGCGCGGAGCAAGCTCCCTCCGCGCACCTCGCGGCGCAGGCGTTGTACGAGCGATCGGAGCGTTGCTTGCGGGCATTGCAGATGTGGTTTGGAATCTCCTTGGCCACGGAACTGGACGCCGCTCACTGGCGGGAAATCTGTGAGGATGAGGAATTGCGATCTCTTTGCGAGGTCGATGGCGAAGCCTTGGAGGCAGCTATACGCGCAGAGTCCAGCGCAGCGACGGAACGATGTCGGACCTCGGCGACCGCGATCGCAGCCGGGCGGGATGCCCCAGCTGCCTTTGGCGGCGGCGCTCTCGCAACTACGCTGTCGGCGAAGGAGTCCGACGTCGCAAAGCTTCCACTGGACGGTTCTGTTGAAGTCTCGGCGGTGCGGAAGAAGTCCAAACGCAGCACACAAAGGGGCGACGCCCGCGAGAAGTTGATCGCGGCTCTAACAAAACACCACGAGTACGCCAACGGCAGCTGCCTGAATCAGGAGCCGATCGCCAACAATGCACTCGCCCGGCTGGCTGGTGTGGCCAAGTCAAGCGCGTCCGAGTTTTTCAAGGACGAGTTCAAAGGATACGGATTGTATAGACGCAACTGCCAGGACATTACCACGCTGGTGGGAATGCTCAAAATGGTAAATGGAGAATTTCGTGCCTTTGAATTGTACGGGCACTGTCCTCCTGGCGAGGGCGAAGACGAGGACTAGGCGGACACGCGTTCGATCGTTCGGCATCTCTACCGAACGTTCTTCAAAAAAAATTCTCTCAGGCCCGGCCTAGGTTTTCTTGCCTTTCTGCCAGGGCCCTCGCTGCGATTCTCGCACTTCTTCCGAACGCTGCGCCAACGGGTGTAGGGAATCCTTTTTTCGAGAGCCCGACCTGTTTAAGGAGTAGCAATGCCAAGCAATCCCGACGCGGCTCGGCCGCCGGAAAGTTCGCCTTCCCATATTCCGCCGAGTGATCCGGGGCGAGCGAATCCCGTGCGATGCCGTTACGTGCGGACGGAACGCCGCCAGGAGAAGGGGGACGTCACGATGACCCCGATCGAACGGGTTCTGGAGGCGCTGCGAGAGCGCCAGTGCGATCCTCAGCCCAGTGGCGAGCGCTGGTTGGCCCGTTGTCCTGCCCATGACGACAACCAACGGAGTCTGGTGATCGTCGAGAGGAAGGATCTGGGGGCGCGGGTCGAGTGTCGCGCCGGCTGCAAACCCGCCGACATCTGCGCCGCCCTTGGAATGAACGTGCTGGACCTGTTCGCGACAGCCGATCTGCGGGAGCGCCGCCGGTCGCCGTCGACGGTAACCCCAGGAGAGAGCTGCGAATGATCGATTCCTCACCACACGCGACGAAGCTGCTCTTGACCCCGCCGGAGGCCGCCAAGGCTCTGGCTGTTTCCCCGCGAAAATTATGGCAGTTGACCGCCGACAAGAAGATTCCCTCGCTCAAGCTCGGCCGCTTGGTTCGCTATCCCTTGGCGGATCTGACGGCCTGGATCGATTCCCAAAAATCTGGAGGACAACAACGATGACACATTCTCAGTGCAGACCGACTACGTCCACAAATCCGTCTTCCAACGCTGAAGGGGCGACGAATCGTGAAAACGAGAAAGGCAAGTCCACCGGCAAAATCTTCCCTACGGCCGAGGCGGCGGTCGCCGTGTTTACGCGTCAGCACGGGCAACCGTCGCAGGTGTGGAAGTACCACAGCGCTGACAGCGAGGAAGTCGGGTGCGTCGCACGCTGGGATCATCCTCCTTCCTCGGCCGAACCTGGGACAAGACCTGGGAAGACCATCAGGCCCGTGAGCCGATGCAAAGCCGGATGGCGGCTCGGCGCGATGCCTGCCCCGCGGCCGTTGTATGGGCTGCCCGAGCTGGCCGGCGCCGACACGATTGTCGTCGTCGAGGGCGAGAAGACTGCGGATTCGGCCCAGTCGATTGGATTCACCGCCACCACCCCGTCGTTCGGCCCCGCCTCGAAGACGGACTGGACACCGCTCGCCGGAAAGCAGATCGTCATCCTGCCAGACAACGACGAGGAGGGCCGGCAACGTGCCGCCGACGTGGCGGCCGAGTTGGCGAAGTTAACGCCAGCTCCTGCGGTGAAGGTGGTGGAGCTGCCCGACCTGCCGGAGCACGGAGACGTGGTGGACTGGATCGACGCCCACGGCGAGGCCGCCGAGCCGGAGGATCTGCGGAGGCAGGTCGTAGCTCTTGCGGATGCAGTGGCGGCCGTCAAGCCGGATCGCCCGGCCGCGACTCTGGAGCGTTTTCAGCCTTTTCCCGTAGATGCGCTTCCGGAGCCA
>JAHWKS010000196.1 GCA_019347795.1 Planctomycetota bacterium
GTATGAGCCGTTCTGCGTCACGGGCGACCCGAGCGGCGGGCGTGGCTGAGGCGGATGGTTGGCGTCTGTTGGTGATTTGTTCCATTCACGCCGACACCTAATTCCACGCGACGATGAACCAGATCATGCCGGCGACAGCACTCACGCCCAGCGTCGAGATCATGCCTGCCTTGAAACGAAACATCGCCAAAAATGCGCCAGAGGCGATGACGATCGCTGCAATGTCTGCCGTCGCCCAATCGGGAATGAGCAGCCTCGCGCCGAAGACATGCGTTTCGGTAACGGTTGCAAAGACCGTGTGCAGCGAAAACCAGATCGACAGATTCAGTACGACGCCGACGACTGCCGCCGTGATCGTCGACAGGGCCGCGTTTAGCGTCTGGCGGCCGCGCAGATATTCGATGTAGGGCGCTCCGAGAAAGATCCACAGGAAGCACGGTGTAAACGTCACCCAGGTGGTCACGACGGACCCAACGATGCCCGCGATCATGGGATCGAGCGATCCAGGATTGCGGTACGCTCCCATGAAGCTGACGAACTGCACGACCTGGATCAGCGGGCCGGGCGTTGTTTCCGCCATCCCCAAACCGTCCAGCATTTCACCCGGTTCCAGCCAGTGGTGTGTACTGACTGCTTCCTGAGCGATGTAGGCCAGCACCGAGTACGCTCCGCCAAATGTCACCACGGCGGCCTTGCTGAAGAACAGAGATTCCTGTGTGTACACACTCTCTGGTCCCGTCACAGCGATGATTCCGGCGATCGGCAGAAACCAGATCAGCAGCCAGATTGTGAGCACGATGGCTGTTCTCTGCAGGCTGGGCCGGACGGTGCCCGTTTCGTCATCCGAGATGGCAAGCAGTTCGCCGGCGCTGTTGTCCTTGGTCGCGTGCCCCTTGATGACGACGAACGTATCGGGCCACAGTCGTCCGCCGGCGTAGCCCAGCACTGCCGCGGCCAACACGATTAGCGGGAACGGCACCTGAAAGAGAAAGATGGCCACAAAGGCGAGCGCCGCGATCAGCACCATGACGCGATTCTTGAGCGATCGCTTGCCGATGCGAATCACTGCTTCGACTACCACCGCTACGACCGCCGGTTTGAGGCCGTAAAAGATCCCCTGCACGAGACTAAGATCGTGATAGCCGGCGTAGAGGATGCTCAGTGCCAGAATGCTCACGAAGCCGGGCAACACGAACAAGATACCGGCGACCAATCCGCCCACGGTTCGATGCAACAGCCAGCCGATGTACGTGGCAAGCTGCTGAGCTTCCGGTCCGGGCAACAACATGCAGTAATTCAGTGCGTGCAGGAATCGGTTCTCGCTGACCCAGCGTTTCTCCTCGACCAGGATCCGGTGCATGACGGCGATCTGCCCGGCTGGACCGCCGAAGCTGAGCATCGCCACGCGGCACCAGACCCAGAAGGCATCGCCGAATGTTGGGTGGGCATGGTTTGAAGACGGATCGGTGGCATTGGGGATGATTCCATTCGTGGTAGTCATGCGCTTATCATATCTCCTTCACGCCTTTCCCACCGCGGCAAAACGTCGCCCCATTACCCGATGGATCAACGGTCGCATCACTGCAGCCGATGAGTCCCGTTCGCGTGCGGAGCACGTCGGCCAACGACTCATGTTTCTGAAACCGCTCGATGATGTCATCGGCCGGAAGACGCCCGGTTTCGAGTCGCTCGTTCATGATGTTCAGCGGTCCGGCGTCAAAGTCATATTGGTCCAGAACGGCTGGTGCCCGCGCGAGCACCTCGCCCGATCGTTTGCGTACCGTCTCGGCTTCTAAACCGAATCGGGCCACCGCGCCGAGATCGTAAATGCGTGTTTGATTACGCGAACGACCTGCCAGTCCGTCGTCCAACAGCAGTGTCAGCCACAGCAGGAAGTAAGCGTGGTAATCGTCCAGCCGGTTCGTGGATTCGAACAGTTTGAATTCCAGCCGACCCTTTTCTTCGGGATGAAGTTCGATGGCTGGCGCGATCACGCTGCGGCGATAGGTACGAATGGACTTGCCAATCGAACCGCGTATCTCCCATAACTTGCCGCGGTAGATCGGCGACGCGAGCGACAACGCGGCCAGGGCCGGCGAATAGTAGTTCACTTTGCGATGCAGATCGGCCACGTCGATGCGGTCGTTCAACTCGCGTGGCAGGCTGATGTTGATGTCCGGCCCGCACGTCGTCATCACTTCCATCGCCCACTGCCAGAAGTCATAGCGGCGTTTGTTTTGCGGCCCTTCGAAATGGTGTTTGGTCGGATGGTGTGAAAGCGACACGAGCGTGTAGCCGTGACTGATCAGTGCAGCCTCCAGGCGGTCATGCAGCGTCTTGAGGCAATTCAGGCATTCGCCGATCGACGAACAAACCGGTGTGCGAATCTCGACGCCCTTGGGAAGTATGTCGATCGGTGAAAAGTCCGGATCGGGGACGTGGTATCCTTCCACGACGTAGGGCATCAACTTCCGGTGGGGCGGCTCAAGTTCAAGACCGTCCAAGGTTGGCAAGTCGTCGAACGCGAGCGATTCCATCAGTTCGTGCAACTCCGCAAACGTCACATCGCTGTGCCAGAGAGGACGAAAAGTGGTTTTGTCAGCGAGTAAGTATTCGGCTTCAATGCCGAACCGAAATTGATCGCGGTCGTTGCGCATTTGAGGGTACTCTTTTGATGTTGTCGGTCGACCCGGGACGGGCGCCGTCATGCAGCACGGGTTCAGAACGACGAGGAATCTCATTGCCGACCCCCATTTTGCCGGTCATCGAGCTTCTTCATGACTATGAGCATCCTTGGCGGCCTGTTGTGCGTCCAAAGCCGCGCGGATTGCGGTTGCCAGTTCCTCGGCCGTTCCCTTGCCCCAGTAATGGGTGAAATAGAACACCGGTTCTTCGCCGATCATGTGGTTGTGCAGCGCAACAATATGGATTTCGTGCTTCCGCAGCGCCTTCAGCACCGATTGCACTTCGGACGCCGTCATGATGAAATCGCCGTCCACAGCCGCCAGGTCGTCGCTGCCGGAGAATGCGGCCCATGTCCCCAGACCCATCGCGCCTCCGATCGGGACGCCATGCATCTTGCCTTCGCGACCGATGGATATTTTGACAACGCCGGCCTTCGTTTGAGCCTCATGTCCCACGATCCGCTCGACTTTGCTTTTGCTGATTGTGCCTGCTCCATCGGGCCTCTTGCCGGGGAATCGCTTCGCCGGCTGAGCGGTTTTGCTTCGTACTATCTTGATCGCATCCCATACCGCCTTGACGCCTTTCGCGAGTGCCTCCGGTTTTCCACGTCCACCGATATGCATGAAGTAAACCTTCGGTTTATCAAAGAAAAAGTGATTGTGCAGGGCAGTCACTTCCAAACCCTTGGCGAACGCGGCGTCCATAGCCGGCGTCACTTCGTCCTGAAAGACGACGGTGTCGCCCATAACCATCGCACCGTGCGGTATCTTGGTGAACGCCGCCCACGATCCCAGGCCGGCAAACGGCTTGAGCGGCATGCCGTCAACGGTCACCTTCACGTCGTCTCGCGCCAAGCCGATTCGCACCACACCATCTTTTAGCGTTGCCGATGTTCCTGCCGCAGTGCCGATCTGGTCGGCTTCCCTTTCTGAAAATGGCGACTTCGAGTCGTGTGCTGCATGACTTTTCTCCGTGAGCTGTCTAAAACAGTTCAATCAGGGTCTGTGCCCATAGTCAATAACGATTGTGGTGGCGTACCCGTAAAGGTCAATTAAGGGCGCGGGAAAAAATAAGTTCCGTTCATTCAAGACTGCAAAACCCCGGCCGAAAATGCGAACACAGAGCAAATCGGGACGTTATTTTTGCTCGCGCCCTAACGCCAGATGAGAACACGCTCATCGTGCTGAGGAGTCGCGTGTGTTTGGGCCTTTGACGTGGTGCGGATATTCATACCGGCCGATGTTGTAACGGACCCATTCGTAGTAGAACCGGATGCCGCGGTCGTCTTCGCTCTTGCCGTAGCCCCCCATTTCAGGGTGCGGAGCCGTGCCGCTGCCATTCGTAATCCCTTGGCACCAGCCACTGTGAAATAACATGCAAGCGTTTGGTGCAGCCTGATATTGCTTGAAGTAGCCGAACATGATCGGAAACTCATCGGCTTCGTACTTTCCGTCATTCTCGTAGGCGTCGTGTCGCTGAGTCTCCACGTTGACGACAAAGCCGGACTTGGGGATTTCTGCTTCCTTTTGGATGATGCGGACCATCATGCCGGGATAGCTGTCAGAGCTTCCGGAGTTGTAAGTCGGGCAGACACCGGCTTCGACGCCAGGGGCGACCGCGTTGAACCACTTCGTGAGCGTCGCTTTCTTTTCCGCTCCATTGGGTTCGCGGAAGATGTCGTGATCGATCCGCGAGTGGTTATACTCGTGCATGATGTCGCAGAAGACGTTTCTCAGTTTGCGGCGGCCGAGAAACTTGGCTGTTTCTTCGCAAGCCCGCCGGATGGCGGCTTCGTCCTCGAGTTCATCGTCCTTGCGGGGAGAAAAGAGGCCGACCATGACGACCATATCGCGCCGGTCCGCTTCGCGTACAAGCCATTCCAGCCGACGGGCGAACTCCGGCTTGAGCTTCCCTTCCGGCGTGTAGCCACTGCGACCGCCAAACGGATCGGGGTGCCCGGCATTACTCCCCTGCACGTACACACCGATGCAGTTGATGCCGTGGGCAACCATGTTGTCGAGGTTACGCACGTGGCGCTCTGTGACGCCCTGGTCGTACAACGCGTTGCCGCAGCGGAGGCCCCAGATTTTGATCTGTTGTCCATCGAGGCAGGGGCTGTCGTCCTGAATCGA
Source organism: Planctomycetota bacterium (assembly GCA_019347795.1). Lineage (GTDB taxonomy): Bacteria > Planctomycetota > Planctomycetia > Pirellulales > Pirellulaceae > JAHWKS01. The sequence continues at coordinate 4,818 of JAHWKS010000196.1, forward strand.
AAACTCGCGCGTCGCCGGCGGATCATCCATGTCGAGGGCCTCCTCCGGCGTCGGCGTGTCCGATGGCGCCGGTACGTTGGTCGATTGAAACGCAACCACCTGCCAGCGGCCATCCCGCTTGGCCCACACGCGGAGGAAACGGAATTGGCCGCTGGCGATGCGACTGCCTTCGCGCCACTGCGGTTTGGCCAGTCCGGTGACGACTGCCGTGTCGCCCGATACTCGTACCTGCACGTCTGCGCAGTCAAAAGAAACGTAGGCACTCTTGCCTTGCTGCTTTCCCTTCATCCATTCGGCCTTCGTGCGGAACCGGCCGGACTGGCTGCCGTGGGTGAAATCGTCAGCAAACAAGCGGTCGAATGTTGCGACGTCGCCTTTCACAACCGCGTCGGCCAATTGCTGTTCAAATTCTGGGATCGTTGTGGCGTCATCGGCTCGGATCGTGGCGGCGCTCCAGGCGAACGTCACGGCAATCACGGTCAGTGCCGGCGGAAACAATCGCTGGTTCATGCTAAGTCTCCCAAGTGAAAATGCCGCAACGAGATCGTTTTAATCAGACGGTCCGGTTGCAGCGAAGTCATCGAAGTAGGTTTGCGCGTCGGCCTTCGTCCACAAGCCGATGCGTCCGGCGTCGCGCAGCGTCTCGTCGCGAGCCGCCACCTGGGCGTCGCCAAGCGTACAGACCATCAGGTCGCCCTTCATCGTCGCAGTCAGCGTGTGCCATGCGCCGGCGGCAGCTTCGACATCCGTACTAGTCAAGTGCTTCCGCTTGCCGGCAATGACCTTGTAAACTCGGAGGTTGCTCTCCAGCGGATTGAAGCGGCAAATGTAGTAGTTGTTGGCATCGACATAGCGCCACACCAGACCACCGCCCTGATCGACTTCGCCCGCGATAGCCTTGAAGGCGACACTGAGTTTCAGGTCGCCGTACTTTCCTTCATCCAGAATGCACAGGTTGAACATGGACCGAGGACTCTCGACAAGTTGGGCGAGTGCCTTGCCGGTTCCCGAGGGCGCGGAATCGTCAGCAACGATTTGCCACTTGCTTCCTTCGCCCTTGCCAGTTTGTTCCGCGCTCCATCCTGGCGGGGTAGTTCCCACCTGGCCATCTGCGAAGGTAATGGTGCGCGTGGCGCCCTTGATTGTCGGCGGTCCGGAAACATCCACTTCTTGGCTGTTGCAGCCGACGGCAAAAACTAACCACCCCAGCGCCAGCAGGACGGCATTCGAATCTGCGTCGGTTTTGTAGACCATGCTTCTGGCTCCTTCATTCACCAATGTGCACGTCATTGTCGCCGATCCGTTGAGCAAATCCATTAAAGGAAGATGAAAGGTTTTTCATCTTCACGAGGCGCTGCCGGAGCTGCCGGTCTCGGGAAACGTGACGGTGCAGGTTGTACCTTCGCCGGGTGTGCTGGTGATCGCGACGCGGCCGCCGTGAGCAGCGACGATGCTGTCCACGATACTGAGTCCCAGGCCAGTGCCGCCTTCTTCGCGGCTGCGGGCTTTGTCGACCCGGTAGAACCGATCGAAGACATGTGGCAAATGCTCGGCTGCGATGCCGATACCCGTGTCATGGACCATCACGGAGATGGTGTCATCTTGTCGATCTGCTTCAACGGTGACACGGCCCCCCTGCGGCGTGTATTTGATCGCGTTATCCAACAGGTTGTAGACGACCTGCCGCAGCCGATTCGCATCGCCGGTGACGCACAAGCCATTTGCCACCACGACACTCAGCGTCTGTTGCTTCGCCTCGGCAAGCGGGCGCATGACCTCGGCGGCTTCTGTTATGATCTGCGACAAGTCGAGTCGCTCCAAATCCAGTGCGTTGACTCCGGCATCTTCACGTGACAGCGTGAGCAATTGGTCCGTCAGTTTCGCCAGCAGGTCGCATTCTTCGAGAATGCTGCTGGCCAGCGACTGGTACTGCTCAGCGTCCGGGGGATTCTTCATCGCCACTTCGGCTTCGGTGCGAATCACCGAGATGGGCGTGCGCAGTTCGTGCGATGCATCCGCCGTGAAGCGACGAATCTCGGCAAATGAACGCTCCAAGCGAGCAATCATGGCATTGATCGTCTGGCCCAACCGGCCAAGCTCGTCGTTGGGGTTGGACACATCGAGTCGCTGACTCAGGCGTTCGGCGGTGATCTGGTCGGCGGCGCGGCGAAGCTGGTCCACGGGCGCCAGCGCCTTGCGGGCAAGCAGATAACCAACCGCGCCCGCCAAGACCAGCGAAAACGGCAACACCGCCAACAATACCGTCGCCACCTGATGCAATTCCCGATCCGTCTCTTCTAGCGGCAACATCAGCATGACCACGAATCGCTCATCTCCGACGCCGAGCGAACTTGTCATGGTTCGCTGGGGTCCGATCAATGGGAGCTTGCGGGACTCAAACTCCGGCGCATTAACGACTTTTCCTGGCGGCACGGGAAGGCTCTGCTGGGCCAACTGCTCGGTGCGGCAGTAAATATCTCCAGAGGATCTGTAGACCACGCCATACACGCCAACGTGACTCTGGAATTCGTCCAACCAATGCCGCAGACGGCTTTCGGGGTCCGCCGCCAAGCGGTCGTCCTGCTGGAGTTCGCGATATTGAGCCGCCAGCACACGGTCGATCTGCTCATACATTGCGTGTCTCAACAAAGCGTAGACGAGCGAACCAATGGCGACTAGCAACACGGCCAATGCAACCGTGTTCCAAAACGTGAGTCGCCAGCGGATGCTCAGTCGGTTCACTTTGCGTCTCTCAAAACATAGCCAACGCCACGAACCGTATGGATCAATTGCCGCGATCCCGGCCGCTCGATCTTCTTTCGCAGCAGGCGAACGTAAACGTCGATAACATTCGTCAGCACGCCGTACGGTTCATGCCACACGTCGCGACCCAGCATGTCGCGCGTGACAACGGCGTCCGCATGCCGCAGAAAGTATTCCAGTAATTCAAACTCCCGCTGGCTCAGGTCGATCTCTTCACCGTCGCGCACGACGCGGCGAGCGACGAGATCCATTTCCAGATCACCGGCCCGAAGCGTAAGTTCACGGCCCGTCATATCTCGCCTCAATAATGCTCGCAGACGGGCCAACAATTCGGCGAAGGCGAACGGTTTAACGAGATAGTCATCCGCGCCGCCATCCAATCCGGCGACGCGATCGTCCACGCTGTCGCGGGCGGTCAAGATCAAGACCGGTTTCGTGAATCCGCCCGCCCGCAGATCCCGCAGCACCTGCATTCCGTCCCTTCCAGGCAGCATCAAATCGAGCACCA
>JAHWKS010000197.1 GCA_019347795.1 Planctomycetota bacterium
ATATCTGATCGTCGCCTTCGCGCCGATGTCGGCTTCCTCGCGGCTCGGTCCCGGTGATTTGCTCGACACGTCGAAGCTGTCAGCGGCGGTGAGCGAGACGACCGCCGCGGCAGCGAGCGGTGTCCCGCTGCGGCTGACTGCGATGTGGGACGGAGTCCCGGCCGTTGACGATCGCGAGCAGTTGCGAAACCAGCTCAACGCCATCATCGCCCGCCGCGATGCGTTCGGCGCCTCGGATGTGCAAGGGTTATCGCTGGAGAGAGAGGCAATGCGGCTTTTCGAGCGCCCTCGCAACGAGCTGTCGCAGGCCGAGGTGGAGCGGCTCAACCGCTTGATCCTGGAAGCGGCGTTTCCGGATTCGATCCGCAAAGTCTACGGCGTCGGCTGGCCGTGGGTGATGATCGCGTACGGCTTCATCGGCGTGGCGGTGGCGGCGGCCTGCTGGGCGATCACCCGCGATCGGCCGGCGGTGCATCCGCGGGTGAACGAGGCGGAGTTGGACCTGATTCGCTATGGCCGCCCGAAGGAGGCCACCGCCTCGGAAGGCCTTGCCCGCGGGCTGCCGCTGGGGAGAATCGTCGCCAGCCGCAGCTTATGGCTGAGCTGCATCTCGCAGTGGTGCACGAACGTCGGTTGGATCTTCCTGGTGGCCTGGCTGCCGACGTATTTGGAGCGGGTGCATCAGACGCCGGTCGAGTCACGGGCGTGGCTGGCCGCGATCCCGCTGACCGTCGGCTGGCTGGGGATGCTGGGGGGCGGCTGGCTGACCGACCGGCTCGTATCGCGGGTCGGGCTGCGATGGGGCCGGGCGCTGCCGATGTCGCTCACCCGGTTCCTGGCGATGTCGGCCTACCTGATGTGCCTGTTCGACCTGCCGGTGTGGGCGGCGGTGGCGGCGTTCTCGGTGGTGGCCTTCGCCACCGACCTGGGCACCGCGTCCACCTGGGCGTTCTGCCAGGACGTGGGAGGCCGCCACGTCGGCTCGGTGCTGGGCTGGGGCAACATGTGGGGCAATCTCGGCGCCTTCGTCACCCCGCCGCTATTGATCTGGATCGTGGGCGATTCCTACGACTGGAACCGCGCCTTCCTGACCTGCGCCGCCGCGTTCTTCGTGGCCGGCGTGGCGGCCATCGGCATCAACGCGACGATTCCCGTCGCGCCGGAGGAGTAGGGCGGACAAGCGCAGAGTAGTCCCACGCGGACAATCCTTGTCTTGTCCCATCCTACGTCTGGCTACCAGTGGTAGTGATGGATGTGGGCGTGCCGCGGGAAGTATGCCGGCGGCGCGAAGCAGGGCGCGGCGTAGCAGGGCGGAATCGGCGGCGCGTAGCAGGGCGGAATCGGCGGCGCGTGGAACACGTGGCGATGATAACCGTGATGGCGCCCCCAGCCGTGATGGTGATAGTCGAAGTGGGCGCCGGGGCTGGCGAAGCCGAAGCTGAAGCCCCAATCGCCGGCGGCGGCGGGCAAAGATTGCATCGACAGAGCGGCGTAGATTATGCCCGCCGCCAACGTGGCCAAGACAGTCCGTTGCATGGGTCGTTCCTTGGATTCCGAGGTGGGAGGCGTGGCCCGTCTCCTCCGCGGCAATAAACTATGGTCGCGATCAAGCGACGGGCGAACGTATCCCAAAAATCTGAAGTCCGGTCCAGAGCATTCGACCTTCGACCTGCGTAAGGCCTATCGCGGCCGTTTGTTCGCCGGGCTGCAACCGATAAAATCAAGAGGTCGCAGGAAATCGCCACAGCGGCCGCCGCGGCGCCTCCGGAACGCGCCGATGTTTTCCCTCGCTTTGTGAAACCATGGGCCGATCGGACTTAGCCGCTCATCAGCGAATGCAATTGGAGGCCGTCCTCGAGGAATTCGAGCAGGCCCTCCGCAGCGCCACGGAGGGAAATCTTCCCGATGCCGAGATGTTCCTCACCGGCTTTCAGGGGGAGGCGCGGGAGTATCTGGAGCGGGAGATGGCGGCCCTGGAGCGGGACGTCCTGCGCGGCAACTATGTGGTGCTCAACCCGCTGGAGAGTGGCGGGATGGGGGCCGTCTCTAAGGTCCGCCACCTGGGGCTGGGCAAGGTGATGGCCCTCAAGGAGATTCGGGCCGAGGCGTTGCAGATCGGCGATCAGACGGAGATCCTCCGCCGCTTCCGCCGCGAGATCGAGGTGGCCGGCCGACTCGCTGAGCATCCCAACATCGTCAGCTACACCGACACCGGGGTGAACGACAGCGGCGCCCCTTACCTGGTGATGGACTACATCGACGGCGAGGATCTGGGCAAGATCGTCCGCCGCCGCGGACCGCTTGCGGTGAAGGACGCCGCCCGCGTGGTTCACGACACCGCCATCGGGCTGGCCCATGCGCATGACAACGGCCTGGTGCATCGCGACGTCAAGCCGTCCAACATCATGGTCTCCCGGCACGGGACGGTGAAGGTGCTCGACTTCGGCCTGGCCCGCATCGCCAACACCGAGCACCACCTGACGGCGCTCACCACGGGCAAGGTGATGGGCACGTTCGATTACATGTCGCCCGAGCTGTGCCGCGAGATGACGCCGGACCACCGGGGGGACATCTATTCGCTCGGCTGCACGTTCTACTATCTCTTGGCGGGACGGGCGCCGTATGAGGAATCGAAGTCGCAGTTCGACAAGATGAACGCCCACCTGCACGCGGAGCCGGCGCCGATCGCCGGCCTCGCCGAGCATCCCGAGCTGCAGGCCGTGCTCCGCAAGATGACGGCGAAGAACGCGGATGATCGTTATCAGGAGCTCCACGAAGTGGTGGACGCACTCCGGCCGTATTGCGAAGGGACCGACCTTCGCCGGCTCGTGCGATCGGAGAAGCCTGGTCTCGGCGGCGACGGTTCGCCGCCGGGCGGCGGAATCCTGCTGCGCACCGATCGCCGTCATGACTCGCCCGGCAAGATCACCGGCGCCGCGGCCGACGATCCCACCGCCGAGTGGAGCGGACTGCGGAAGAGCCGCCGGCGGATGGTTTGGACGACCTGCCTGGTAGCCGCCGGACTGGTGCTGGCGGCGGCGCTGTTGATCGCCGATCAATGGCAACGAAATGCCCGCCGGAACGATCTGGAGCTGGTCCTCGGGACGCTTCCCGGCCTCAACGGCCGGTGGTGGTTCGACGAGACGCCCTGGCTTTTGCCGGAGGTGCGCCGGCATCTGGCCGAATCGCTCTCCCACGCCGATGAGGAAGCAAAGCAGGAACTTTTAGAGGCGATCTACGAGAATCCCAGCGCGCCGGCCGCGTACGAGCACCTGGAGAATCTGGCCAAAAGTTATCGCCGGCAATGGCCCAAAGACGTCACATCGCGGCTATCCACGTTTCAAAACCTCGATCCGGAAATTATCGACGCCGAAGCGTTCGCCGAGGCGCTGCGGAGCATCGCGCAAGGGCTGGACAGCCGGCCGCGCGGCTCGCTCACCGGGAGCGAGCTTCATTTGCGGGCGGTGATCCACCATCACCTGGAAGAGTTCGACGGTGCCGCGCGGATGTACGCCGCCGCCGATGCGAAGTACGTCGAGGAGGAGCAGCACGCGCTCCGCTCGCTCGCGCTGTTGGACTGGGCGGAGTTGCTGCACGCCTTTCGCCAGCCCGTCGGCGCGCAAGGGAAATTTCACGAGGCGTATCAGCCGCTTGCCGATTCCTCCAGGAGCCGGCCGCTCCCGCCGCTATTCGAGTTGTATGCCAAGGCGATGGAGGCCGACTCGCTCCGCCGCATCGACAACACGGCGCCGGCGGAAGAGTTGCTGGATCAGGCGTGGGAAATCGCCGCCACGCTCCCCAAGCAGCATCCGCTGCGGGCATTGGTCCTCGAGCGGCGCGGCTGGCTGCACCTGGATCAGTGGCGCCTGGCCGAGGCGAAGGAAGACTTCGAGGCGGCCCTGGCGATCCGCCAAAGCCACGAGCCGGAGAACCACCGCGCCCGGCACTTCGTCTATTGGGACGAGCAGGGAATCGCCATGGCGCAGATGTACGCCGGCGAGGCGCGCCCCGCGCGGCAGAGGTTCCTCGCCCTGTTGGGGAACATCGGCGCCGGCGACACCCCCAAGCAACAACGCGAATTGGAAGACCGCCGCCCGAACCTGTACGAGCGACTCGCCGACACCGCGCTGTTCAACGGCCCGATGGAGGCCATGAATGCGGATCCCGCTGCCGAGCTGGAGGCCGCCATTCAGGCCGCCAAGCATCAGAATTTCAGCAGCGACGGGAGAAAAGCCGTCCTGATCCGCCTAGAATACAAGTTGGGGGCCGTTTATGCGATGAACGGCAACCTGGAGAAGGCGATCGAACATCGCGACGAGGCCCAGCGGCTGGAGCCGGAGCCATCCGGCAGTGAGTCCTCGCCGCCGCCCGGCCGCAAATCGACCTACGACCTGACCAAGCGCATCGCCCAAGCGGCGATCGCGTGGCGGTCGCTCGACGAAGAAGAGCGCCGACAAGGCCGTCAACAACTGTTGGAGCGGATCGCCGCCGCGCAGTCGGGCTTGCCTCGCGACGATCTGCTGCTATTGCTCTACGTGGGGGAAAACCTGCTGGAATCGGATCAATTGGCGCCGCAGGAAAAGGCGGACTTGGCGAAGCAAATGCAACAACTGATCCGGTCGCAACCGTTTCCTCCGCGACAGCCCGGGGCGCCGGATTCCCCCTTGCGGGTCCCGGGCGTCTTCGAGCGATATAATAAAGCGGCAGAGGCCATTCTCGCCGCCAAGGAGTGATGCGATGCAAGCCCCTCCCGGATCGGTCACCCGCTGCATTCAGCAATTGAAGGCCGGGGATTCGGACGCCTTTCAAAAAATCTGGGACCACTACTTCGAGGAGCTGCTCGAGGTGGCCCGCGGCGTCATGCGCCAGCGCCGCCGCTGGAGCGTGGTGGATGAGGACGATATCGTGCAGAACGCCCTGCTCAGCGTCTGCCGGGGCATTCCCAAGAACAAAAGCTACGACAAGGTCAACAGCCGCGAGAGCCTCTGGCCGATCCTGGTGGCGATCACCAAGTTCAAGGTGGCCGACAACTTCCGCCGCGAGAACGCCGCCAAGCGCGGCGGCGGTCGGGTGGTGAGCGAGGCCGCACTGGAGCGCAACTTCGACAGCTCCAGCGCCGTCGGCCTGGCCCAGCTTGTGGCGGATGATTCGCCGGCGCCGCAGGACATCGTCGAGATGTCCGAGCAGCTTCACCTGCTGATGTCGCTGCTCCCGCGCGAGGACCTGAAGCGGATCGCCCGGCTGCACCTGGAGGGCTGGAAGAACCACGAGATCGCCGAGGAGCTGGAGATGAGCACCCGCAGCGTCGAGCGCAAGCTCGCCCTCGTGCGCGACGCCTGGCTCGAGTGGTGGCAGTCGCAGGAAGACCCGACGACGTAGTTCAATGTCGGCTTTCGCCGCGAAAGAACGTCCCCAGCGCGAGCGAAAGGCGACAATGCTCGGCGCTACTCCGCGGCTTCGCTTCGTGCATAATGGAGCCACTCGGAAGATCATCCTCCCCTTCTGGAGAACTTGCCATGCATCCTCTCTCGTGCCTCTCGCGTCGCCGCTTCTTGCAAGCCTCCGCCGCGACAATCGCCGCGGCGCCCCTCGTGTCGCTGGCTCAGGAGGCGGAGTCCGACGGGCTCACCGGGCGGATCTACAAGACGCTCAAGATCGGCATGGTCAAGGTTCCCGGCTCGCTCATCGAGAAGTTCCAGGCCGTCAAGGAAGCCGGGTTCGCCGGCATCGAGATGAACGCGCCCTCGATGGACGTTGAAGAAACCCGCCGCGCCATCGCCGAGACCGGCCTTCCCGTGGACGGCACGGTCTGCTCGACGCACTGGAGTGTTCGCCACACTGACCCCGACCCGGCGGTGCGGGCTCAGGCCCTGGAGAACCTCAAGTCCGCCATCCGCGACACGCACGCCGTCGGCGGGCACACGGCCCTGCTAGTCGTCGGCCACGGCAAGGATGGGCCGGAGGATGTGATTTGGCGGCGCTCGATCGAGAACATCGCCCAGGCCATTCCGCTGGCGGCGGAGTTGGGCGTAGTGATCGCCATCGAGAACGTCTGGAACCATTTCCTCTACGACCACGAAGGGGGCGCGGACCAGTCGGCGGAAAAATTCGCTGCCTTTGTGGATGAGTTGAACTCCCCCTGGGTCGGCATGCAGTTCGACATCGGCAACCACTGGAAGTACGGCGACGTGGGACAGTGGATCCGCACGCTCGGCCGGCGGATCGTGAAGCTCGACATCAAGGGCTTCTCGCGCAAGACGGGCGAGTTCACCGCCATCGGCGAAGGGGACGTCGACTGGGCCGGCGTGCGGCAGGCCCTCCGCGACATCAACTACTACGGCTGGTGCGCCGCCGAAGTCTCTGGCGGCGGCCGCGAAGAGCTAACCAAGATCGCCACTCAAATGAACCGCGTCCTCGGCCTGAGGTGATTTTCCACGCTGCCGAGAGCCGGCCGCCCCTCGCCCCGGCCCGCGATCGCCGCTTCCCGGCGCCGCGTTTCCTGGATTCCCGGCGATCAGGCGTCGGTAATTCACTCGGCGAGGAATTCTTCGGGCGGGACACCGAAGAACTTGGCGAGCCGCATCGCGTTGGCTTTGCTGATGCTTCGGCGACCGGCGAGGGCGACAGCATGTAGCCAGGGGCGTCAGTCCCAGGAAACAAGCCAAGGTGCAAACCCAAGGCCCGAAGGGGCGACCGCAGGAGAAGTCGCCCTTTCGGTGCTTGGAGCGCGTGGTCGAAACACGCATCCAGGGTTCATTTATATCTATGCGCCGTTAGCTCCGCCAATTTTCGACTTTCAATCCCGGAACGGCGGCCAGATCGGAGTCGGCGGAAACGACGGTGCAATCGCCCAGCGACAGCGCAATGGCCGCGATCATCACGTCAATTTGCTGCATCGGCCGGCCCACGCGTTTCAGTTCGGCCGCCAATCGTCCATACTCGCGAACTGCCGGGCCATCCAGCGGCCAACGCCGTATTCCGCGCATGGCGTGGTGAAGCCGTTTCAGGTTTTTGTCGCGAGTTACGCTGTTCTCCACTCCGAAGTACAATTCCGCCATGACAGGTTCACACGTGCCTATGATCGCACCCTGCGACCGCGCCTGCCGAACCCGCACGTCCACCCCGCGGCGGCGGTTGATGAGGTCGCCCATGATGCCCGTATCCAGCAGATAGCGGGTCATTCAAATAATTCCTCGCTCTCCCGATCCATATGGGCGATGGTGTACTGCTTGACTTTCTCTCGCCAGGCGGCGAGGTCCGCTTCCTCCTCGGGCATAACGATTAGCGGCTCCAGCGAATCGTACCACTTCAGCCAAGCTTCAATAGCTTCGGGAGTATTGATTTCCTGTGCGATGGCCTTCTGGATCCAATCGTCTTGAGTCAGTTCCGGCTGGACCACGAGCCGGGCGCCTTCCGGCCAGTCCACTGGCTCGTCGAGCACTACGCGTCCGTTTTGCCAGGTTGCGTGAATCATCGGGATCGCCTCCAACAAGCTATTTTACAACCTCCAGCCCCATTGTACCGCCGGCGAAAGCTGCCGAAAACAAATCGCATCAGGGTTCAGGTTCCCGGGAAAAGGGGACAACCAGTCTTCGATCTGAAGGCCCGCGACGTTCTCGAAGTCTTTGCGGTTGCGGGTCAGCAGCGTGGCGTCGTGGGCCAGGCAGATGCTGGCGATCTTCAGATCCATCGTGCCGATGATTTCGTCAAAGAGCGGATGATCGCCCATCATGCCGAACGTCTCCGGAACGCTCGGCAAGGGACGCAGCGGCTTGATCTCCTGCCGCAGCTCCGCCACCTGCCGCGCCAAGTCGTTGACCTTCTCCTCCAATTGCTCCAGCGTCATCGCAGAATTCTCCCAGCGCAACCAACCCCATCAATCAACCATTGTAGCTCCTTCTCCCCGAACGGCGACAGCACGACGGCGCCCGGACGGACTATCGCTGACTCCGTCCCCGCTTCCTCGCGTCGCGTCTCCGCGCTTCCAGGATTCTGGATTCCCGGTTCCCGCCGCCCTCCCGCCTTGCCGCTTCCC